>NZ_JAMSHL010000020.1:0-92516 GCF_026521175.1 Aminobacter sp. MET-1
AAGCTGCAGGTCGAGGCCATCGCGCCCGACGGCACGGTCGAAGCCGTGTCGGTGCGCGATTCCAGGGCCTTTGCCGTCGGCGTGCAGTGGCACCCCGAATATTGGGTCAAGTCGGACGATATCTCGCAGCGCATCTTCAAGGCGTTTGGCGATGCCGTGCGGGCGCATGCGGTGGCGCGTCAGGCGGCAAGGGCTGCTGCGGAGTAGTATCCGCGTGTTGCCAATGCGGCCTCCGCTTTGGCAACTCTCCTCTCCGGTTCTCTGCGCGAACCACCCCTCCCCATTTCGCGGGGCGAGGAACCCAAGCGCTACGAACCCAAGCGCTACAAGGCCGCTGACCTATGCTCGTTCCCTAGGCTTGCCCGTCGACTGGCGGACATGCAGTTCCGGCTTGATGAGCTCCTGCGAGGGGCGCACCTGCTGACCATTGAGTTTGTCGAGCAGGGCGCTTGCCGCACGGCGGCCGACCTCGCGCTGACCGTTCCAGACGGTGGTCAGCGCCGGCGTTGCGATCTCGGCTTCCTCGAGGTCGTCATAGCCGGTGACGGAAACGTCGATGCCCGGCACCAGACCGGCACGGGCGATGCCGTTCATCAGGCCGATGGCGACGAGATCGTTCCAGCAACAGGCAGCCGTCGGCTTGTCCTTGAGCGCCAGGAACTGCCCCGCCGCCTCGAACCCGCCCTGCTTGGTGCGCGGGCCGGCGATGCGCCATGACGGCAGCACTTCGAGCCCGGCTGCCTCCATCGCATTGAGATAGCCCTGATAACGATGGCGGCCGGTCGAGGTCTGGTCGGTGCCGCCGATCATGGCGATGCGCTTATGGCCGAGCGAGATCAGATGATTGGTGGCGAGCGCGGTGCCATAGGCATCGTCGCCGCGGAAGACAGGAACCTCGGCGCCCTCGACGGAGCGCGCGATCAGCACCGCCGGCAGTCCGTTCTCCTCGGCCATGATGATGTCCTCGGGCGGCGTGCCGATGGCCGGCGACATGATCACGCCATCGGCGCCGAGTTGCAGCAGCGTGTCGACGAAGGTGCGCTGCTTTTCAAGATCGTCATAGTGATTCGACAGGATGAAGGTCTGCCGGCTGCGGTCCAGCTCGCTCTCGATCGAGCGCAGGATCTCGGCATAGAACGGGTTCATGATGTCGTGCACGACGACCCCGACGATGCCGGAGCGCGAGGTGCGCAGGCTGGCTGCACGGCGGTTGTAGATGTAACCGATCTCGCGGGCGTGCTGCTTGATGCGGTCACGGGTGACGTCGGCAACAAGCGGGCTGTCGCGCAAGGCGAGCGACACAGTCGCGGTCGAGACTCCGAGTGCGTCGGCAATCGTCGAAAGCTTGATCTTCTGAGCCAGCGGGCCCTCCATCCGCAAGCGTGAACGGACGGTCTTTTAAACCGTTTAAAGCCCTATGCCATTGTTCAACGGCAAATCAAAGCTTTTTTGCCAGCTCCTCGGCCTCGGCATTGAGTGCCGCACGGTTACGGACCCCGCAGCGTGTGCTCGCGATGGACTATATAGAGGCCGCTGCCGACGATGATCGTAGCCCCGGCAAGGGTCCAGCGGTCGGGTAGCTGGTCGAACACCAGCCAGCCCAGAATGATCATCCACACCATCTGCAGATAGGGATAGGGCGCAAGTGCCGTGGCAGTGGCACGCATGTAGGCCTTGATCAGCAGCCAATGGCCGAAGCCGCCGAAAACGCCGAGCCCGAACAGTACCAGCCAGTCATAGAGATGGGCGGGCATCGAGCCTGCCAGCGGCAGCGCCGGCAGCATGAAGATGGCCGGCACGACCGCCGAATAGAGGATCAGGCTTTCAGCCGTTTCGGTACCGCCCATCTTGCGGGTCAGGATGTTGTAGAGCGACGAGCTCAGCATCGCGCAGATCGAAAACAGGTGACCGATGCCGAAGCCGCCAAAACCCGGCCGGGTGATGACGATGACGCCGAGGAAGCCGACGCCGACAGCAAGCCAGCGCCGCCAGCCGGCCCATTCGCCCAGCATCGGGCCGGCGAGTGCGGTGATGACCATGGGACTGGCGAAATTGATCGACACAGTCTCGGCCAGTTGCAGCGTCTGCAGGGCGGCAAAGTTGAAGATCGTCGAGCCGAACATGAAGACGGCGCGCAGGATCTGCATTGACAGGCTCTGAGGCACCAACCGCTCCGGCCGCCGCCAGGCCTTGAACAGCACGAGCACCAGCACGGCATGGACGGCGAAGCGCACCCAGGTGACGAAAGGTGCGGCCAGGCCCGAGGTGACCAGGTGCTTGGCACTGGTATCGAGGAAGGAGAAGACCAGGCCCGAGGCGAATATCAGCAGGATCGCCGAGGTCGGCGTTGCGGTTTCTGCTGGTTTTTGGGAGGTCACGCTGGCGGGCCGGAAAATGGGACGGAGGTCATCAGGCTAGCGCATCGGCCAGGAAGGCACGATGCGCCGATTCAACAAGTTGGAACGTCCTTAGCGCGTCCTTTCCGACGCCCGGCGCTCTAATGCGCCAATGACCGCCGCCCGGCAAGGCAAAACTGGTGGTCCAATCGAGAAACGGCCTATTCGGCCGCTTCGGCCTCGACTTCGTGCTCGGCTTCGGCAGCCGGCTCAGCGTCGCTGCCGGTGACCTCGTCGTCAATGATGGCGAGATCCGACAGATTGGCCTCGATACGCAGCAACAGCTTGGTCAGTTGCTTCACGTCCTTCTTGTCCAGGCCCCTGAGCGCCTGCTTCTCGGTCTTCTTGACCGACTTCTCGACGGCACGGATGGCGTCCCTGCCGGTATCGGTCAGGTAGATGTGGGCCTGGCGCGCATCGGTGTCGGAGGCGCGCTTTTCGAGAAAGCCCTGCGCCTGCAGCCGGTTGATGGTCTTGGTGATGGTCGGCGGACGAACGCCGAGGCGCGAGGCGAGCTGGCCGGGCGTCTGGCCGTCCTCGTCGTGCAGCGACAGCATGATCTGGTCCTGGCCAGCGTAGAAACCATGCGTGAGCAGCCGCGCAGCGAGCGTCGTGCGCGCCAGCCGGGCCACATGGTGAAGCCGGTTCATCGCCGCGCCTTTGTTGGACTTGGACATCCGCATCTCCTGCGCCACGCCTCGCACCGTGATGGTCGAGAATAGTTACCGCGCGGCCGTTGGCAATCACCTTCGCGTGCGATCGTTGCCATGTCGCTTTGCCGGCAACCAACCACCTGCGAGCGCGTCTTGCCAGACGGATGTTACAGTTCGATGACAGGAATGCTTCGCCGGCAAATTTCCGGCAAAAAGACTTAGCCGGCGCGCTTCACCGCAATGATCATCAGCGCCTCGTAGGCGGCATCGACTTCACGCACGGCACTCTGCACGCCCTGCCCGGCCCGGCGCAGGATGCCGTCGTCGACATTCATGGTGTCGCGCACGCCCTGCCGCTCGTTGTAGGGCGGAGCGGTCATGTAGATGTGTTCGCTGAGATCGTCGGGGAAGAACATCTGCCCGGTCAGCACCTCGCCGTCCCTGGGCACCGCCTTGAAGTGGATATGGGTGGTGCGGCCGCGATACCAGCCGGGATAGATCGTCCTGAAGGCGACGATGCCGTCCTTGCCGGTGCTTTGCCAGCCGCGCAGGAATTTTTCGCCCGACGTGTCGACATCGCGCTTGTCGCCCTGGCCGGGATAGCCGGAATAATGCCCCTTGGCATCGCAATGCCAGAGGTCGACGCGGGCGCTCTCGATCGGCCGGCAGTCCTGGTCGACCACCTGCAGCCGCACCATCAGGTCGATGCCCTTGCGTCCTTCGGTGATGTCGGCGCGCTCAAGCGCCGGATCGAAATAATACGGACCTTCCGTCGTCTCGGGCGTCAGCATGCAGACACCCGCCCCGGGCATGAGCAGCGACGTGCCTGCCTGCGGCGAGGCCTGCTGGGCAAAGGCGCGCGCCGACAGCAAGGCACTGCCGCCAGCCGTTACCGCGATCAGGCCAAGCGCCCGGCGGCGCGAAAGATTGACAGGTTTTTCAGGCATGGGCGCCCGGCTCCTTTGTTGGGGTCGGTGCCCCCGCCCCGTGAGGCAATCTAGGAACGGCCGGGCCGCGGGCCTAATGAATTTTCGGTAATCTCTCTGGCCGAAACTCTACTGCCGTTTGAGACGTGCAAAAGCCTCTCCGGCATCCTATATGGAGCCTCTATTCGACCCCGAGGACGACCATGACCGAAGCTCAGACCCAAATCCCCGTCACCGTGCTGACCGGCTATCTCGGCTCCGGCAAGACGACCCTGCTCAACCGCATCCTGTCCGAGAACCACGGCAAGCGTTATGCGGTCATCGTCAACGAATTCGGCGAGATCGGCATCGACAACGACCTGATCGTGGAATCCGACGAGGAAATCTACGAGATGAACAATGGCTGCGTCTGCTGCACCGTGCGCGGCGACCTGATCCGCGTCGTCGAAGGCCTGATGCGCCGGCCCGGCCGTTTCGACGCCATCGTCGTCGAGACCACCGGCCTTGCCGACCCGGTACCGGTTGCCCAGACCTTCTTCATGGACGACGACGTCCGCTCCAAGACCAAGCTCGACGCCGTTGTCGCCCTGGTCGACGCCAAGCACCTGCCGCTGCGCCTGAAAGATTCTCGCGAGGCCGAGGACCAGATCGCCTTCGCCGACGTCGTCGTTCTCAACAAGACCGACCTCGTCAACGAGGACGAGCTGCGCCAGGTCGAGGCAACCATCCGCGCCATCAACCCGACGGCCAAGATCCATCGCACCACCCGCGCCGGCGTGGCGCTCGACCAGGTGCTCGACCGCGGCGCCTTCGATCTGCAGCGCGTCCTGGCCGACGATCCGCATTTCCTCGACGCGCACGATCACGACCATGACCACGATCATGAATGTGGCCCGAACTGCGACCACGACCATCATCACCACCACGATCATGATCACCACCACCATGATCACCACCACCATGATCATGACCATGACCACGATCACGACCATGGCGCGGTGTCGCCGATCCACGATGTGACGGTGAAGTCGGTGTCGCTGCGCGGCGGCGACATGGACCCCAAGAAGTTCTTCCCCTGGATCGAAAAGATCACCCAGATGGAAGGCCCCAACATCCTGCGCCTCAAGGGTATCATCGCTATCAAGGACGATCCGGACCGCTATGTGCTCCAGGGCGTCCACATGATCATCGAGGGCGACCACCAGCGTGCCTGGAAGGATGGCGAGAAGCGCGAGAGCCGGCTGGTGTTCATCGGCCGCGAACTCGACGCCGAGCGCCTGACGCGTAGCTTCGAGGCCTGCCAGGCGGCGTAAGCTGCCCTCAATCCTTGCTAGCGCTGACGAGGTCGAGTAAGGCCCCCTCACCGGGTCGCTACGCTCGCCACCTCTCCCCCCATTTCGTGAGGGCGAGGAATCGCTGCTTCGGCGATTGGCGTTTTCTCTCCCCCGGGCAGGGGGGAGAGGTGGCGAGCGCAGCGACCCGGTGAGGGGTGCTTGCAAGTACCCGCAACCCGACCGGACGTTACAAAATCATGCCGACAGTCGCCCCGTTTGATCTCGAAGGCCATTGCGTTGCTGCAGCCTTCCTCGACAACATCCCCTTCTTCGCGCTCGCCGACGGCATGGTGCACTGGCTCGACCACGGCCAGAAGTCGCTGAAGCTGCATGACGGGCTGCTGGCGGCGACCACGACAGCCAGGAACGACCTGCTGATCACGGGCGGCGAGGACGGCAAGGTGATGTCGCTTTCGTCAGCGGGATCAGCCGAAGAGCTGGCCAGCGCCGGCCGCAAATGGGTGACGTCGGTGGCTTCAGGCCCGCAGGGTGCGGTCGCCTATGCCAGCGGCCGCAATGCCTGGGTTCGCTTCGCCGACGGCAAGATCAAGGAATATGCCCACCCGCGCTCTGCCGAAGGCATCGCTTTTTCGCCCAAGGGCATGCGCATCGGCGTCGCCCGCTACAATGGCGCGACCCTGCATTTCCCGGCCGCCGAGGGCGCACCTACCGAGCTGCAGTGGGACGGCGCACACACCGGCATCACCTTTTCGCCCGACGGCGCCTATGTCGTGACATCAATGCAGGAAAACGCGCTGCATGGCTGGAAGCTCGCCGACGGCAAGCACATGCGCATGACCGGCTATCCCGCCAAGGTGAAGAGCCTGTCGTGGAGCGCCAAGGGCAAGTGGCTGGCGAGCTCCGGCGCGCCGGCGGCCATCGTCTGGCCATTCACAGGCAAGGACGGCCCGATGGGCAAGGCGCCTCTGGAACTCGGCACCCGCGCCAACGCCATGGTGACCACGGTCTCGTGCCATCCGAGCGAAGACATCGTCGCAGTCGGCTTCGACGACGGCATGGTGCTGGCGGTGCGTTTGGCCGACTCCAAGGAGGTGCTTTTGCGCCGCCCCGGCAAGGGCGCCATCACCTCCATGGCCTGGGACAAGGACGAACGCCGCATCGCCTTCGGCAGTGCCGCCGGCGATTGCGGCGTCATCGATATCGCGGGCTGATCTCAACCATAGCGAACCGCCCGCGGCGGCGTGCGGCGCAATGCCAGGCCGTCGCGCATGTTGAGCGACAACAGCGCGATGTTGACGGCTCCGGCCGCAAGCTCCAGCACCTGCACGGTGACGAAGGCCGCGTCGAAGCGGCCCTCCCCCGCCCAGCCGGCCAGCACGTAGGCCGACGGCAGCAGCACCAGAATGCCGTTGGCAGCAACGATGCGCATGCGACGCTTCTTGCGCTGCACCCCCGGGCTCTTCCATCCCTTCGCCAACGAAAAGCCGGAGGCGCCGGCCACGATCATCAGCGGGATGAGCACCGCCATGCCGGCGAGTATGCCCGCCTTGGCCATAGCTACGGTTTCGAGATTGCCGGACAGCTCGGTGGCAACGGTGGCCAGCCAGAAGCTGCCGACGACGAGCAGGGCCGCGGCACCAGCCGCGGCATGGACTTTGGCTTTCATCGTCATGCCTCGCCGATTTCAATAGCAAGCTATATATCATTGCATAGCATGCTATTCAATGGCTATTTCTAAGCCATGACCTTCCAGAAAGACCGCTCAGCCGGCTATCTCGCCAACCAGATGGCGCGGCTCTTCGCCAAAGGCCTGCAACAGCGCATCCGCCCGCTCGGCCTTGCGCCGGCGCAGTTCATGACCCTGCTGGCCCTGTGGGACGAGGACGGGCTGACCCAGAGCGAACTGGTGCGCCGGCTCGACGTCGAGCAGGCGACCATGGCCAACACGCTGACACGGATGGAGCGCGACGGGCTGATCGAGCGGCGCACCCGGCCCGACGATGGCCGCTCGCAGTCCGTTCACCTGACCCCGAGAGCCGTGGCGCTGCGTGGACCCGCGACCGAGGCGGCGCGGGCGCAAAATGAGGCAGCGCTCGCCGCCTTCAGTGAAGACGAACGCCGTACATTCCTCGCTTTGATGCGGCGCGCTATCGCAGCCATGCACCAGGACTGATCACGCGAAGTTTGCCAAGCGCGAGCCTATTCCACCAGGCAGGTCGCCCGGCCGGTAAAGTTGAAGGTCTTGCCTTCGCCGCCTGATGTGCCGTCCGTGTCGTAGGTGGTGACCGCGTACTGGCCGATGTAGTCGCCATCGTCGCCCGACCTGGTCTTGACCATGACCTCAACATAGCCGTGCGGCTTGCCGGCCTCACGCTCGCGATAGACGATCAGCCTGAGTTCCTCGCCGTCGAGCCAGTATTGCGCCAGATGCGAACCGTCGAAGCTGATCTTGCGCAGGTCTTCGGCAACGCTCTTGTCGAGGATTTCGATCTCGCCCCGGAAATTGAAAACGGGGCTCCCCATGCCACGAGTGACACCACTCTCGATGGTCAGTTTCACTGCCTCATCCTTGGCACCGCATGACAGCCCGCCAGAGGCAACGGCCGGGCCTGCCACAAGCAGGATCGACATGGTGATACTATAACACGCACCGTCCCCTGCCCCCAAAGCACAGTGTCATGATCGTTGCCGGCGATTACGGCCCGGAAGGCGGCGCTGAGCCAACAGAGACCTGCACAACGGCCAGTTGCCGTTTGTAGGGGCGGCTGGCTAGAGTGGCGCCCGTCTGTCCAATGGGAGCCATGATGAACCGCATCGAACGACCCGAAACCACCGAAGGCGGCGTGCCGCTGTCGCGCATCGCAGAGCTTGCAGCGACGGAGGCGGAAATCTTCCGCCACGCCCGGCCCAAATCGGAGGCCGCATTGGGCAACGGCATGGCAGGGTTCTTCAACGGCGTCCCGATGCACTGGATGAAAGACTGGCCGACGCCCTTCCCCATCCTGGTCGACAAGGCGAGCGGTGCCACCATCACCGACGTCGACGGCAACAAGCTGGCCGACTTCTGCCTCGGCGACACCGGCTCGATGTTCGGCCATTCGCCGGCGCCCGTCGCCCGTGCCATCCGCCGGCAGGCTGCCCGCGGCCTGACCTATATGCTGCCGTCGGAGGATTCGCTCACGCTTGGCCTGCTCTTGGCAAAACGCTTCGGCCTGCCGCACTGGCAGATCGCGACGACGGCGACCGACGCAAATCGCTTTGCGCTGCGCGTCGCCCGCGCCGTCACCGGCCGCGACAAGATCCTCGTTTTCAACGGCTGCTACCACGGCGCGGTCGACGAGACGATGGTGCGGCTCGACGATGGCAAGCCGATCAACCGTCCTGGCCTCGCCGGCGAGTTCCGCGACCTCACCCAGCGCACGCGTATTGTCGAGTTCAACGATCTCGAGGCGCTGGAGAAGGCGCTGAGCCATGGCGACGTCGCCTGCGTCATCACTGAGCCTGTATTGACCAACTCCTGCATGGTGCTGCCCGAGCCCGGCTTCCTCGAAGGCGTGCGCGCGCTGACGCGGCAGGCCGGCACGCTGCTTCTGATCGATGAGACCCACACCATCTCGACCGGCCCGGGCGGCTACACCAGAAAGCACAATCTCGAGCCCGACCTGTTCGTGCTCGGCAAGCCTGTTGCCGGCGGTGTGCCGGCGAGCGTGTGGGGCATGAGCGAAGATCTCGCGGCCCGCTACGCTGCCTACAATGCCACCAAGGAGCCGGGCTATTCCGGCATGGGCACGACGCTGTCGGCCAATCCCCTCCAGTTCGCGGCGATGCGCGCAACGCTCGAAGAGGTCATGACCGAGGAAAACTACGCCCACATGGAGACGCTGGCCGAACGGCTGGCAACCGGCCTCGACAAGGCGATCCGAAAACGGAAACTGCCCTGGCACGTGATGCGTGTCGGCGCCCGTGTCGAGTTCATATGCGCCCCCGGCCCGCTCCGCAATGGCGGCGAGGCCGAGCACGCACATGCCTCCCGACTGGAGGCTGCCGTGCATGTGGCGCTGGTCAATCGCGGCGTGCTGATCGCGCCGTTCCACAACATGATGCTGGTCTCTCCGGTGACGACAGCGCGGCAGGTCGACAGACTGGTTGCAGCTTTCGGCGATATTGCCGCCCGTCTTACGGCATGAGACAAGGCACAAGGACAATTGAGTGACATCATGACATCACCTTCCGGCTCGACCATCGAAGAGGCCAGAGCCTTCCTCGACGCGAACCCTGATATCGAAGCCTTCGACATCGTTCTGACAGACGCCAATGGCGTCGGCCGCGGCAAGATCATTCGCCGCCATGAACTGATGGGACTGTACGAAGGCGGACGCCACCTGCCGATCTCGATCCTCGGCCTCGACATCACAGGCGAGGACGTCCACGAAACCGGCCTGATCTGGGATTCCGGCGACGGTGACCTGCGTGCATGGCCGATCCCGGGCACGCTGAAGCCGTTGCATGGCACCAGCCCGGCCCGCGGCCAGGTGCTGATGTCGATGTTCCATCTCGACGGCGCACCGATGACCTCGGACCCCCGCCTGGCGCTGAAGCGCCAGGTCGACAGGCTGGCCGAAAAGGGTCTTTACCCCGCCGGCGCCTTCGAGCTCGAATTCTTCCTGCTCGCCAACGACCGCGACGGCGACGGCAAGGTCCAGCCGGCCCGCGCAGTGCTGGATGGTCGTGCCTCGGGCAAGACCGAAGTCTATTCGGTCGACCATCTGCACGGCATGGAGCCTTTGTTCTCCGACATCTATGCTGCCGCAAAAGTGCAAGGCATCCCGGCCGAGACGGTCATCTCGGAATACGCGCCGGGCCAATACGAGCTCACTTTGCGCTACCGCAAGGACGTGATGCAGGCGGCTGACGACCTGCTGATGCTGAAGCGGCTGGTGCGCGCCCAGGCTCGCCGCCACGGGGTGACTGCCTGCTTCATGGCCAAGCCGATCGAGAAATATGCCGGCTCGGGCATGCATTTCCACGTCTCGCTGCTCGACCGCGACGGTCGCAATGTCTTCACTGAAGCCGAGGAAGGCACCTGGGAGCCGAAGCTGCTGCACGCGCTCGGCGGCCTCGCCGACACGATGGCGGAATCGATGCTGGTGTTTGCCCCGCACGCCAACTCGTGGCGCCGCTTCGTGTCACAGTCCTATGCACCGGTGGCGCCGACCTGGGGCGTCAACAACCGCTCGGTGGCGCTGCGCGTGCCGGCGGGCGACGCCAAGAACCGCCGCATCGAGCACCGCCCCTCGGGCGTCGACGCCAACCCCTACCTTGTCGCCGCGACCATCCTCGCCGGCATCTCGAAGGGACTGGAGGAACAACTCGATCCCGGCCCGGAAACCTCAGGCAACGGCTACGAACAGGCTGAAGGCACCGAAAGCGTGATGCCGCCGGACTGGCGCTCGGCCATCGAGGCCGCCAAGGCCTCGGAATTCCTGCGCACCGCACTCGGCCACGACCTGCACCGCACGTTCACGGCGATCAAGGAAAGCGAATATTTCCGCGTCGCCCGCACGGTCAGCGAGCTGGACTACCACCTCTATCTACACGAGGTGTGATCCCCCGGGGATGGCGGACAATCGCCCGCCATCCCTCCCCAGCTTCGATCACATTTCGCCGCACGCCGACGAAGCCTCTGGTCTCGTCAGTCAAAAGAACATATCATGAACAAATGGCAGTTCTTTCGACCCGCGAGAAACTCGCGATCCTTTCCGACGCCGCGAAATATGACGCCTCCTGCGCCTCGTCGGGTGCCGGCGGGCGCGACTCGCTCAAGTCCGGCGGCATCGGCTCGACCGAGGGCATGGGCATCTGTCACTCTTACGCGCCCGACGGCCGCTGCATCTCTCTGCTCAAGATCCTGCTGACCAATTTCTGCATCTACGACTGCAGCTACTGCATCAATCGCTCCTCCTCCAATGTCCGCCGCGCCCGCTTCACGGTCGATGAGGTGGTGCGGCTGACCATGGACTTCTACAAGCGCAACTACATCGAGGGGCTGTTCCTGTCGTCGGGCGTCGTCCGTTCGCCCGACAACACCATGGGAGAGATGGTGGAGGTGGCACGACGGCTCAGGCTCGACGAGAAATTCGGCGGCTACATTCATCTCAAGACCATCCCCGAGGCGTCCGCCGAGTTGATCGAGAAGGCCGGCCTCTATGCTGATCGCCTGTCGATCAATGTCGAGCTGCCGACCGACGAGGGCGTGAAGCGGCTGGCGCCGGAGAAACGGCCGGAGACGATCCGTGTCTCGATGGCAAAGCTGCGCTCGAAGATCGAGGAGAAGGCGGAGCCGACGCTACGGACGAAGACGCGTGAGCGCTTTGCCCCGGGAGGCCAGTCGACGCAGATGATCGTCGGCGCCGACGCCACGCCGGATGCCGGCATCCTCAAGACCAGCGCCCGGCTCTATGGCAGCTACCAGCTGCGACGCGTCTACTATTCGGCCTTCAGCCCGATCCCCGACGCCTCCTCCGCCCTGCCCCTCAGGAAGCCGCCGCTGATGCGCGAGCACCGGCTCTACCAGGCCGACTGGCTGATGCGTTTCTACGGCTTTGACCAGGGCGAAATCCTCGACGGCCAGCCAGACGGCATGCTCGACCTGGAAATCGACCCCAAGCTTGCCTGGGCGCTGCGCAACCGTGCCTCGTTCCCTGTCGACGTCAACCGCGCCGACAAGGAGAGGCTGCTGCGCATCCCGGGTTTCGGCACGCGCGCCGTCGAGCGCATCATCGAGACGCGCCGCTTCAAGCGGTTGCGCTTGGAAGATGTCGGCCGTCTCTGCCAATCCATCGCCAAGGTGCGCCCGTTCATCGTCGCCGACGGCTGGTCACCGGGTGCCGCCACCGACGCGGCACGGCTGCGCGAGACGATCGCACCGAAGCCGCAGCAGCTCGAGCTGTTCCGATGACCGGCCAGCCCGCTTTGTCACTGGCCGCCTATGCGGTGCACCTCGCCGGCCCGACCGACTTCGATGGCTGGCGCGATGCCGCGCGCAGGCTGAGCACCAACGAGGTGAAGCCCGAGGACATCGAGTGGCATGTCGGCGGCGAAGGCGACGAACTGCCGGCGCCGACGCCGGGCGTCGAACTCAGGGTCTCCCGAGAATTCGTCGAGCGTGCCACCATCGTCGCATGCCACAGCGACAGCGAGCGGTTCGCCCTGCTCTACCGGTTGCTGTGGCGGCAGCGCAGCGAACCGCATTTGCTCCGGATCGCCTCCGACCCGGACGTGCGCCGTTTCGAGACGATGGAGAAATCGGTCCGGCGCGACGAGCACAAGATGCACGCCTTCGTCCGCTTCCGAAAGATCGGCGATGGAAACGACGAGCGTTTCGTCGCCTGGTTCGAGCCCGATCATTTCATCCTCGAACTGGCCGCCCCGTTCTTCGTGCGCCGCTTCACCGGCATGCATTGGGCAATCCTGACGCCCCGTGGCTCGACCGAGTGGGACCGCGAAAGACTGGCGTTCGGCCCCGGTGCCTCTAGGAACGACGCGCCCACCGCCGACCAGTCGGAGGAGATGTGGCGGACCTATTTCGCCAACATCTTCAACCCAGCCCGCCTGAAGGTGAAGGCGATGCAATCGGAGATGCCCAAGAAATACTGGCGGAACCTGCCGGAGGCCTCGCTCATTCCGAATCTGATCGCTGGCGCCGACGAGGCGGCCCGCGAGATGATCGCGAGGATGCCGACCATGCCCGCAGCGCATCACCAGGCGATACAGGCCAGGCACTGGCCCTCAGCCGAAGCTGTTACCGAGACCGCGGCTCGATCTATCGACGCTTTGCGCCAGCAGGCAAGCCAGTGCCGGCGCTGCCCGCTGTGGAGCGAAGCGACGCAGACGGTGTTCGGCGAAGGCCCTGACATTGCCGAACTGGTGTTCGTCGGCGAGCAGCCCGGCGACCAGGAAGACCTGCAGGGCCGGCCCTTCGTCGGCCCGGCCGGCAGGATCTTCGACGCGGTGCTCGGCGAAGCCGGCATCGACCGCACGGCGGTCTATGTCACCAACGCGGTCAAGCACTTCAAGTTCGAGCCGCGCGGCAAGCGCCGTATCCACAGCAAGCCCAATGCCGGCGAGGTGCAGGCCTGCCGCTGGTGGCTGGCGCAGGAGTTGACGCTGCTGAAGCCGAAGCTGGTGGTGGCGCTCGGCGCGACCGCGGCCCAGTCGCTGCTGGAGGCGCCGGTGGCGATCACCCGGCAACGCGGCCAGACCATCGAACGCGACGACGGGCTCGCGGTGTTCCTGACGATTCACCCGTCCTACATCCTGCGACTCCGCGACCCGCAGGAGGCGGCAGCCGAGCGTACCCGCTTCGCCGAGGACATGAGGGCCGTTCGGGCGATGATGGCCGCGTAGCGCCGAGCCAAGCGGAGCCGGGCCAGATCATATCAGGACGAGCCGCCGGCTCGGAGAAACGCCCTCTCGTTCAGACGAAGGGCGGAAGCTTTCTACCGGATGAGGATCGCCCTGAGGTCGTTGACGTTGGTGCCGGTTGGCCCAGGGACGAAAAGATCGCCCACCGAGTTGAACGCCGTCCAAGCATTGTTGCCGGCGAGCATCGCCTTGGCGTCGACGTCAACGCCATGCATGCGCGAGACGGTCGAGCCGTCGGCAAAGGCGCCGGCATTGTCTTCGGAGCCGTCGATGCCGTCGGTGTCGGCGGCCAGCGCGTCGATGCCCTCAAGACCGTCGATACCGATGGCGAAGGCGAGCAGGAATTCGCTGTTGCGGCCACCCTTGCCCTTGGCACGGAGCGTCACGGTCGTCTCGCCGCCGGACAGGATCAGCACAGGCTTGCTGAATGGCCGGTTGCGGGTAGCGACCTCGCGGGCGATGGCCGCATGTACGCCGCCGACCTCGCGCGCCTCGCCTTCGATGGCGTCGGAGAGGATGACGGTTTCAACGCCCCGCTTGCGTGCTGCCTCGGCGGCGGCGTCGAGCGACACGGCGGCGGAAGCGATGACATGCACCTCGTTGCGGGCAAAACGCGGGTCGGTCGGCTGTGGCGCATCGGCGGCAGCCGAGTTGATGTGGGCTATGACATTGGCGGGCAGCGCGATGCGGTAGGTTTCGATCAGGCGAAGCGCGTCGGCGCGGGACGCCTCGTCGGGCACGGTCGGCCCAGAGGCGACGAGCGCCGGGTTGTCGCCGGGAATGTCGGAGACGACCAGCGAGACGACGCGCGCCGGCCAAGCGGCGGCCGCCAGCCGGCCTCCTTTGATGCCCGAAATGTGCTTGCGGATGGTGTTCATCGCCGAGATCGGCGCGCCGGAGGCGAGCAGCGCCTCGTTGACGGCAATCTCGTCGGCAAGCGTCAGGCTGCCGGCCGGCGACGGCAGCAGCGCAGAGCCGCCGCCCGAGACCAGCGCAACGACGAGATCGTCCTCGGTCAGGCCGGAAACCGTCTGGAGCAGAAGCTTCGCCGCCTCAAGGCCGTTGGCGTCCGGCACCGGGTGCGAGGCCTCGACGATCCTGATGCGCTCGCAAGGGGCGGCAAAGCCGTAGCGGGTGACCACCACGCCTTCCAGCGGCCCCTGCCAGGCTTTTTCGAATGCGGCCGCCATCTGGGCCGAGCCTTTGCCGGCGCCGATGACGATGGTCCGGCCCTTGGGCTTTTCCGGCAGGTGGCGGCGGATGGTGAGCTCCGGATCGGCAGCAGCGACGGCCGCTTCGAAGATGCTAGTCAGAAACTGCTTGGGGTCGGTCATGGCCATCCGGACTCTCACTATCAGTCGCTTTGTCTGTTCATGTCGCGCCGCCACTCGTCCCGTCCTGAGCTTGTCGAAGGGCCGGCACCTAAGGCGCAAGCGGCTACGTTGACGCCCCCTCGCCCCGCCGTTCACGAGGAGAAGGTAAAGGTGGCGGCAACGCTGTATTCAAATCATACCGGCCCGAGCGCCACTTCCTGCCTCGGAACACCCAGATGGTCGGCGATTGCCGCCACGACTACCTCGTGGTCCTGCCGCTCCGGCAGGCCGGACACGGCAACGACGCCGATAACGCCGACGCCCTTGATCCGGATCGGGAATCCACCGCCGGCGAGCACATAGTCCTCGATCGGCAGGGCCTCGCCCACCGGGAAGGTGCGATCTTCGCGCGCCTTGGTCAGCACCATGCGGTAGCTGCTGCGATGGAACATCTTGACCACATTGATCTTGCGGCGCGTCCACTCGGAATTGCTCGATGTCGAGCCAGGCAGCGCGCAGTAGAACAGCGTCCGGTCCCACAGCTTGATATCAACCACGATCGGGAACTTCTCGGTGAGCCCGCGGGTGCGGATGGCCGAGCCGATCTCGTAGGCTGTCGCCTCGTCGAAGCCATCGAAGACCAGCCGGGTCTCCTGCTCGGCGATCTTCTTCACATCATCGGCAGTTGCCATCGTCCGCTCCTCCTTCAGACCAGAGGTCACATGGCAGACGCAGGCCAATGACGCAAGGTCAGGCCGTCTTGTCCATCACCGACTTTGCCGGCGCGCCCGCGACATAGACCTCGACCACGGCACGGTCGTCGCCCATCGTCTGCAGCAGGAACAGCTCTTCGGCCAGCGTGCCGCAGCGCTCCATCCTGAGCCGCATGCCCGGCGTGGCGCGCGAATCGAGCACGACGATGTCGGCGTCGGTGCCGACGTCGAGCGTACCAACCTTGTCGGAGATCGACAGCGCCTCGGCGTTGCCGCGCGTCAGCTGCCAATAGGACGCCAGCGGGTTGAGCTTCTCGCCGTTGAGCGCGATGACCTTGTAGGCTTCGTCCATGGTGCGCAGCATCGAATAGCTGGTGCCGCCGCCGACGTCGGTCGCAGTCGCGATGCGCAACGGCTTCTCACGCCGGCGATAGCGCTGGTAGTCGAAGAGGCCCGAGCCAAGGAACAGGTTGGAGGTCGGGCAGAACACGGCGATCGAGCCATGTTCGGAGATCGCGTCGGATTCGCGCTCGCCGAGATGGATGCAATGGCCGAGCAGCGTGCGCTGACCGAGCAGGCCGTAGTGGTCGTAGATGTCGGTGTAGTCGCGCGACCAGGGGTAAAGTTCCTGGGTGAAGGCAATCTCGGCGTGGTTCTCCGACAGATGCGTCTGGATGTGCAAGCCGGGATGCTCCTTCGCCAGCTGCCCCGCCATCTCCATCTGCTCGGGCGTCGATGTGATGGCGAAGCGCGGGGTGATCGCATAGTGCTGGCGACCCTTGCCGTGCCACTCCGCAATCAGCGCCTTGGTGTCGTCATAGCTCGCCTGCGGCGTGTCGAGCACGCCATCGGGCGCATTGCGGTCCATCATCACCTTGCCGGCGATATTGAGCATGTTGCGGTCATGCGATTCGGCGAAGAACGCCTCGGCCGACTGCTTGTGAACGGAGCAATAGGCGGCGACCGTCGTCGTGCCCTGGCGCACCACCTCGTCGAGGAACAGGCGCGCGATGCGACGGCCGTGCTGGGCGTCGATGAACTTGGTCTCTTCCGGAAAGGTATATTTGTTCAGCCATTCCAGCAGCTCGGCGCCGTAGGCGGCGATGATCTGCATCTGCGGCACATGCACATGCGCGTCGATAAATCCTGGGAGGATGAGATGCGGGCGATGATCGATGAGCTGGACATTGCTGCCGGCCTGGGCCGCGACCTGGGCGTAACCGCCGACCGCGGCGATCTTGCCGTCCCGCATCAGCACCGCGCCGTCTTCCTCATAGGCGTAGGCGGCATGGTCGTCGGCACTGTCGGGCCAGCGCCGGAACGACAGGGTGCGGCCGCGGAGAAGGGTCGTGGTCATGGCAAATCCAGCTTTCAGTTCGGGCCAGCTTGGGTGTGGCCGGCCTCAAGGTCTGCGAACGGCCGCTAGCCGGTCAGTTCCGGGCCGTCAGTTCTTGCGGGCCTGTTCGTACCAGGCGACGAGCAGTGCCCGCTCCTCCGGTGTGATCTGGGTCACGTTTCCGGGCGGCATGGCGTGGCTGCGGCCGGCCTGCAGATAGATCTCGCGGGCATGCTCGGCAATGGCGCCGTCGGTCTCGAGAATAACACCCTTCGGCGCGTGGTAGATGCCCTCATAGGATGGTTCGGCGGCGTGGCACATGGCGCACCGGCCGAGCACGGTGTCGCGCACCTTCGGGAACTCGGCCGACGCGACGAAAGGTGTGGTGGTGACGGCGGCGTTCTTGTCCTCGCCGGTCAGAACCTTGGGCACCGTCGACAGCCACATGATGATGATGAACAGCAAGGTGGCGGCCAGCCAGGTCCAGTGCGGGTTGCCGGCGCGCTTGTGGATGGTGTTGAAGTAGTGGCGGATCAGCACGCCGATGATGAAGATCAGCGAGGCGATGACCCAGTTGAACTGCGTGCCGAACGCCAGCGGGTAGTGGTTCGACAGCATCAGGAACACGACCGGCAGGGTCAGGTAGTTGTTGTGCGTCGAGCGTGTCTTGGCGATCTTGCCGTATTTCGGGTCGGGCTTGCGGCCGGCGATGAGGTCCGCGACGACGATCTTCTGGTTCGGGATGATGACCATGAAGACGTTGGCCGACATGATCGTCGCCGTGAAGGCGCCGAGATGCAGGAAGGCGGCGCGGCCGGTGAACAGCTGCGTGTAGCCCCAGCTCATGAACACCACCACCGCATAGAGGATGATCATCAGAAGCGTGTCGTGGTCGCCGAGCTTCGACTTGCAGAGCAGGTCGTAGATGATCCAGCCGAGGCCGATCGAAGCCAGCGAGATGGCGATGGCGATGGGCGCAGACACGTCGAGCACGTTGCGGTCGATCAGGAACAGTTCGGCGCCGCCGTAATAGACCAGGCAGAGCAGCGTGAAGCCCGACAGCCAGGTGGCGTAGGACTCCCACTTGAACCATGTCAGGTGCTCCGGCATCTGCGCCGGCGCGACCAGGTATTTCTGAATGTGGTAGAAGCCGCCGCCGTGGACCTGCCACTCCTCGCCATGGGCGCCCACGGGCAAGGCGTCATGCTTGCGCAGCCCGAGATCGAGCGCGATGAAATAGAATGATGAGCCGATCCAGGCCATCGCAGTGATGACATGCAGCCACCGCACGGCGAAGCTCGCCCACTCCATGAAAAACGCCAAGTCGTACATCCGCCGTCCCTTTTCGCAGCATCAGCGATCTTACGATGCCTGATGCCTCGCGGAAGAGGAAGGATTCGCGATGACTTTCAAAAAAATCTGGAAAATACTAACGTGGTATTGCGCGGCATAAGCCGGCTATGGAACCGGGGCACGCATGGCATACCTTGATAACATCGCTGTCTTCGTTCGCGTCGTGGAACTCGGCAATCTTTCCGCCGCGGGCCGCGACATGCGCATTTCGCCTGCCGTCGCGTCCAACAGAATCAAGGAGTTGGAAAAGCATCTCGGCGTGCGCCTGTTCAACCGCACGACGCGCCAGCTGATGCCGACCGAGCACGGCAACGTCTTTTACACCGGCGCCAAGCAGGTGCTGGACGCCATCACCGAGGCGGAGGCCGCGGTCGCAGCTCTTTCCGGCCAGCCGCGCGGCACCATCCGTGTCACAGCACCCCTCGGCCTCGGCCGGCGGCTGGTTGCCTCGGGCATTCCTGAATTCCACGACAAGTACCCTGATATCGAGGTCAGGCTCCGCTTGTCCGACCACAATGTAGACATCCTCAAGGAAGGCCTCGACGTGGCCTTCCGGCTTGGCGTGATCGAGGATTCCAGCCTCCGGATGCGCGGCATCATGGAGTGCGAGCGCGTTCTGGTCGCCTCGCCGAAATATCTGGAGCGGCGCGGAGAGCCGCAGAGCCCGCACGAACTAATCGGCAAGAAGCACGACTGCCTGATGCTGCGTTATCCCGGCGCGCGCGAGTTCTTCTGGACCCTGGAGACACCGGGCGGGCCGACGAAGTTCGAAGTGCACGGGCCCTTCGATTCGGACGACGGGGACGTGCTGACCGGCTGGGCCCTTGCCGGCCGCGGCATCATCAACAAACCTCGTTTCGAGGTCGAGCCCTTCATCCGTGACCAGCGGCTCAAGGTCATCCTGCCGCAGACGCCGCCGACGCCGGTGCAGTTCGCCGCGGTCTATCCGCACAAGAAGCTGCAGGACCCGAAGGTCCGGCTGCTTCTCGACTTCATGGCGGAGCGCTGCCACAAGCTGATCAAGGACATCCTTGCCGGCAAGTAGGCTAGCCGCGTCAACACTTAGACGACGGCCTGATAGGCCGAGGTCCAGAAGTCGGTGTAATGCGCTGGCGCCTGCGGCGAATCCATCAGCCGTTGGGTGAGCAGGATGCCAGCCAGATCCTCGACCGGATCGGCATAGGCAGAGGTGCCATAGCCGCCGTCCCAGCCGAAACGCCCCGGTGACATCCAGAGATTGTCACGCTTGAGGGCCACCGACATGCCGAGCCCCCAGCCCGAACTGCCGTTGAAGAACATAGCCGCGCTGTCCTTCTGCTCTGCTGTCAGCTGGTCGGTGGTCATCAGTTCGACCGATGCGCGCGACAGGATGCGCTCGCTGCCGAGCTGCCCTTTGCCGAGCAGCATCCGCTGGAAGGCGAGATAGTCTTCGGCAGTCGAGACCAGGCCGCCGCCGCCGGATTCGAACGTGACTGGCTTGGCAAACCGGCCGCCCGATGCCTCGTCATAGACGCCGAGCTTGCCGGTCTGGAAGTCGCGCGAATAGGCAGTGGCGAGCCGACCGATCTTGTCGGCAGGCACATGGAAACCGGTGTCCTTCATGCCGAGCGGCGCGAAGATACGCTCCTGCATGAAGGTGGACAGCGGTTGGTCCGCGGCGCGCGTGACCAGCACACCGGCCACGTCGAGCCCGGTGTGGTAGAGCCAACCCTCACCGGGCTGGTGGGCGAGCGGCAGGCTGCCCACAGCCTTCATGAAGGCGTCGGGTGAACCCTTGAACAGGTCGGCGCTCGGGGCGATGCCAGCCTCTTCCATCGCAAACTGCAGCGGATAGGCGAAGGGATAGACCATGATCGCGCCCAGACCGAAGCGCAAGGTGAGCAGGTCGCGTAGCGTGACCGGGCGGCTGGCCGGCACGGTATCGGTGAGCTGACCGCCGACCGTCTTCAGCACCTTGCGGTCGGCTAGTTCCGGCAGCCACTTGTCGACGGGGTCGTCGAGCCTGAGGCGGCTTTCCTCGACCAGGATCATGGCCGCTGTCGCGGTGACCGGCTTGGTCAGCGAAGCGATGCGGAAGATGGTGTCGCTGCGCATCGGCTTGCCGTCGTTGAGCGAAAGCGTGCCGGCAGCCTCGATATGGGTCTCGCCGCCACGGTTCACCGCCCACACCAGTCCGGGCACATCACCGCTTTCGACATGCCCAGCCATCACCTTGCGCATCCACTCGAGCCGGTCGGCGGAGAAATTGCCCGTCGTCATCGTCGTTATCCCTGATTTTGCAGTCACGGTCGCCACGCCCGCGTCCGACTGCTCCTGCTGTGCCGATGCCATTGTGGGGACCAGAAGCGCCGAAAGGGCGGCACCTTTCATCACCGTACGGCGATCCATTCCCGTGTTCATCCTCGCCTCCTTGGGGCGCAGTACAAGATCACCGGCGAACCGCCGGTCAAAACCGATTGCATTTACTAATCAGTTGCAAGATAGGGCGACCGATTTTACATTGCAACTGGTTTTCTGGAGCATCTGTCATGAGCGAGCATCACCGGTCGGGTTGTCCGATCAACCTCACCCTTGAGGTGGTCGGCGACAAATGGAGCCTGATCGTCCTGCGCGACATGATGTTCGGCAACCGCAGGCATTTCCGCGAGTTGCTCACCCAGTCGGAGGAAGGCATCGCCTCCAACATCCTCGCCGACCGGCTGAAGCGGCTGGTGGCCGAGGGCTTGATCAGCAAGGCTGACGACCCCAGCCACAAGCAAAAGGCAATCTACAGCCTGACCGAGATGGCCATCGAGTTGCTGCCCGTCTTTGCCGCCATTGCCGCCTGGGGCCGCAAATGGCTGCCGGTCAGCGAAGAGCTCAGCATCCGCGCCGAGCTTCTTGAAACGGGCGGCCCCGAAATGTGGGAGCGCTTCATGGAGGAGTTGCGCACCGACCACCTCGGCGTGCCGCTGTCGGAAGCAGCGCAGAAGCGGCTGCCGGTGCGCCAGGAATTGCAGGCCGCCTATCTGGAAGTCGTCGCCCGCAACGCCGCCGCTGGCTGAAAATCGACTGGGCCAGGCCGGAACCGAACTGTCATGAGGCTGTTGTAGCCTGCGTACGCTGCCGGACCCTCCGTGCGGCGCCACCGGTCTTTTCCGACCCACCCAGACCAAGGAGCAGCCGATGATATCCCACCCCACGCGCAACGATCTCAAGTCCAACGCCAAGAAGGTTTCGATCGAACTGCTCAACGCCAGGCTGGCCGACGCGATCGATCTGGCGCTGCTGACCAAGCAGGCGCACTGGAACATCAAGGGACCGCAATTCATCGCCGTGCACGAAATGATCGACGGCTTCCGCACCGAACTCGACGGCCATGTCGACACCATCGCCGAGCGCGCCGTACAGCTTGGCGGCACAGCCCTTGGCACCTCGCAGGTGGTGGCCGAGGCCAGCAAGCTGAAGCCCTACCCCACCGACATCTACAAGACCAAGGACCACCTCGCGGCCCTCATCGACCGTTATGCCGACGCAGCACATTCGGCGCGCACGGCCATCGATGAAGCAGGCGAAGCGGGCGACGCCGACACTGCCGACATCTTCACGGCCTATTCGCGCGCGCTCGACAAGTCGCTGTGGTTCCTTGAAGCCCACACCCAGGAAAACGAATAATCTGGAAGGTCGTCAGGCCGGCTTGACCGCAAGCGCGGTCATGATCTCGGCTGCGGCGAGTGCAGCAATCACGGCGGGGCGCTTGTCTTTCACCGCCTCGCCGCCGATCGGGCAGACGAGCCGGGCGAACTGCTCCTCGCTGCCGCCGGCGGTCTTGAGGAACCAGCTCCTGAACGTCGCCTTCTTGGTCTTGGAGCCGATCATGCCGACATAACCGGTGTCGTCGCGCTTCAGCGCCTCGGCAACGATCAGGAAGTCGAGCGCGTGGTCGTGGGTCAAGACGACGAAGGCAGATCCTGACGGCGCCTCGCGCACCATTTCCTCCGGCATTGGCGTCAGCCTGGTGTCGATACCCGCGGGCATGCCGTCGAGCGCATCGGCGCGGGTTTCGACCACCACCACGTTCAACGGCAGCAATGCGAAGGCCGAGGCCAGCGCATGGCCGACATGGCCACCGCCGAACACCAGCACATGCGGCAGGGCAGCGTCCGACATCTCGGCCGAAGCCATCAGATCGGCGGCAATCGCCTCGTCGACATGGCGAACGGCCACTTCGACGCGGCCGCCGCAGCACTGGCCAATCTCAGGCCCGAGCGGAATGTCGAGCGTGACGCCCTTGTCGCCCTCATGCGGCGGTTCCAGATAGCGCGCCGGGATCGGATCGCCGGTCACGTGCTCCATCACGGCGCTGCGCTTGGAATTGCCATTGAGCATCGCGCGTGCGGTGTCGATGGCCATGTATTCGAGCTGGCCGCCTCCGATGGTGCCGAAGATGCGCTCCGGTGACACCAGCATCCACGCGCCCTTTTCGCGTGGGGTAGAGCCCTTGGCCTCGGTCACCTCGACCAGCGCCGCCGAAGGCGCTGTCTTGAGGAATGCCCGCAGGCTCTTGGCGGTCTTGCTCACTTGACCTGGGCCGCCTCGGCCCGGAGGCGTTCGATCGCCATCAGCACCCGCTCCGGCGTCGCCGGCGCGTCCAGACGCGGACTGATCTTGTGGTCGGCGACACTGGCGACAGCATCGGACAGCGACTGAAGCACCGCGATGCCAAGCGGCAGCGGCGGCTCGCCGACGGCCTTCGAGCGATGGATCGTCGGCTCGTAGGCTTCCGACCAGTCGGTCAGCGCCACATTGAAGATCTTGGGCCGGTCGGAAGCGAGCGGGATCTTGTAGGTCGACGGCGCATGGGTGCGCAGCCGGCCCTTGCCATCCCACCACAGCTCCTCCGTCGTCAGCCAGCCGGTGCCCTGGACGAAGCCGCCCTCGACCTGACCGATGTCGATGGCCCGGTTCAGCGACCGGCCGGTGTCGTGCAGGATGTCGGCACGTTCGATAACATATTCGCCGGTCAACGTGTCGACGGACACCTCCGCGCAGGCCGCACCATAGGCGTAATAATAGAAGGCGTGGCCCCTGCCCTTGCTGCGGTCCCAATGAATCTTGGGCGTCTTGTAGTGGCCCGCGGCCGACAGCTGGATGCGGTTGAGATAGGCCTGCTTGACCAGGTCGTTGAAGGCGATCTCCTGGTTGCCGACGCGAACGCGGTTAGGCAGGAATACCACCTGGTCGGCAGGCACCTGGTATTTGTCGGCGGCAAAGGCGGTCAGGCGCTTGCGGATCTGCCGCGCCGCGTCCTGTGCCGCCATGCCGTTGAGATCGGCGCCCGAGGACGCTGCCGTCGGCGCCGTGTTCGGCACCTTGGCCGTGGTCGTAGCCGTGATCTTCACCCTGTCGAGATCGATCTGGAATTCTTCGGCAACCACCTGCGCCACCTTGAGATGCAGGCCCTGCCCCATCTCGGTGCCGCCATGGTTCATGTGCACCGAACCGTCGGAATAGACATGCACCAGCGCGCCGGCCTGGTTGGACTCGGTCTTGGTGAAGGAGATGCCGAACTTGACCGGCGTCAGCGCCAGGCCGCGCTTGACGAAGCGGCTGTTGGCGTTGAAGGCGGCGATCTCGCGCCGGCGGCGGGCGTAGGACGCACTCTGCTCCAGTTCCGCCACGATGCGGTGGATGATGTTGTCTTCGACCTTCTGGTGATAGGGCGTCAGGTTGCGGTCGCCCGCCTCGCCCATCGCGTCGTAGAAATTCAGCTTGCGGATTTCGAGCGGGTCCTTGCCGACCGCAAACGCCACTTCCTCGATGACGCGCTCGGCACCGACCATGCCTTGCGGGCCGCCGAAGCCGCGGAACGCCGTGTTCGACACCGTGTTGGTGTAGAGCGGCGCCGACTTTGCGTGCACGTTCGGATAAAAATAGGCGTTGTCGCAGTGAAACAGCGCGCGGTCGCCAACCGGGCCCGACAGGTCGGCCGAGAAGCCGGCGTTGAGCGCGAACATGAAGTCGACGCCAAGAATGCGGCCCTCGTCGTCGAAGCCGACCTCGTAGTCGATGGCGAAGTCGTGGCGCTTGCCGGTGGCGGTCATGTCCTCGTCGCGGTCGAGGCGGACCTTGACGGCGCGCTTGTGCTTCTTGGCAGCGATCGCGGCGATCGCGGCGCACTGGTTGGCCTGGGTTTCCTTGCCGCCGAAGCCGCCGCCCATGCGCCGCACCTCGACCTGCACCGCGTGGCTCGGCACGCCGAGCACATGGGAGACGAGATGCTGGGTCTCGCTCGGTCCTTGCGTCGAGCAATAAATGGTGACCTCGTCGTCTTCGCCGGGCACTGCCAGCGACACCTGGCCTTCGAGATAAAAATGGTCCTGGCCGCCGAGCTTCATCCGCGCCTTCACCTTGCGCGGGGCCGTGGCGATGGCAGCCGCCGCATCGCCGCGCTTCAGCGTCAGTGGCGTCGTCACCTGCCTGTCGTTTTCGGGATCGAGGTCCCAGATGCTGATGATCGCCGGCAGCTCTTCATATTCGATCTTGGCAAGGCGTGCCGCCCGGCGAGCCTGCTCGCGGGTCTTGGCGACCACGGCGAAGATCGGCTGGCCGTGAAACTGCACCTTGCCTTCGGCCAGCACCGGATCGTCATGCATGCCGCTCGGCGACACGTCGTTTTCGCCGGGCACGTCAGCATAGGTCAGCACGTCGACGACGCCGGGCGCGGCACGAACGGCCGACAGGTCGACACTCTTCAATGTGGCATGGGTAACGTTGGACAGGCCAAGACCGATATGCAGCGTGCCTGCGGGTTCGGGCATGTCGTCGATGTAGATCGCTTCGCCGGCGACATGCTTGTGCGCGGAATCGTGGCGCTGGTCGGAATGCACGCCACCCTTGATCTTGGCAGCCTTGAGGTTCGGTTGATGCTGGGTCATGTCACGCAGCCTCGTATCTCGACACCGTGAAAGGCGCCTTGGTGCCGGTGGTTTCCGCGTAGAAGCGCAGGAGCAGGTTCTTGGCCACCAGCGCACGGTATTCGGCGGTGGCGCGCATGTCGGTCAGCGGCGTGAAGTCTTCGGCATACTTGGCCATCGCCGCGTCCACGGTCGCTTCGGTCCAGGGCTGGCCGATCAGCGCCTTCTCCACCGCGCTGGCGCGCTTCGGCGTCGCCGCCATGCCGCCATAGGTGATGCGCACATCGGCCACCGTGCCATCCTTGGCAAGTTGCAGCCAAAACGCGCCGAGCGAGGCGGTGATGTCCTCGTCGCGGCGCTTGGTGACCTTGTAGACGGCGAAGTGGTCGTCTTTGTCGGGCACTGGCACATGCACGGCAGCGACGAATTCGCCCGGTGCGCGGTCCTGCTTGCCATAGGCGATGAAGAAGTCCTGCAACAAGATGGTGCGGCTCTCCTTGCCCTTTCGCAGCGTAAGCTGCGCGCCGAGCGAAATCAGCGCCGGCGGCGTGTCGCCGATGGGCGAGCCGTTGGCGACGTTGCCACCGATGGTGCCCATGTTGCGCACCTGTTGGCCGCCGATGCGGTCGATGAGCGGCCCGAGTGCTGGAATGCGCTTCGACAGCGTCTCGAATGCTTCGGTGTAGGTGACGCCGGCGCCGATGGAGATGACGCCCTTGTCTTCATCAAGTTTATGCAGGCCGTCGATATTGGCGATGAAGACGGCCGGCGAGATGTTGCGCATGTGCTTGGTGACCCACAGGCCGACGTCGGTCGAGCCGGCGACGACGGTCGCGGTCGGCTCTGCCTCGAGCACGTCGGCGAGGTCGTCGACGCTGGCCGGGATGACGAAGCGGTTCTTGCCCTCGCCGACCTCGACGCGGGTGCCGTCCTTGAAGGCTTCGAGGCGGGCTGTGACCGCCTTGCGCTCGACCAGCAGCGGATCCTTTGCCACTTTGCCGTAGTCGGAAATGGCGCGCGCCGCGCGCATGATCGCCTCATAGCCGGTGCAGCGGCAGAGATTGCCCTGCAGTGCCTTTTCGATCGCCTGGTCGGAGGGATTGGGGGTCTCCATCCACAGGCCGTAGAGCGACATGACGAAGCCGGGTGTGCAGAAACCGCACTGCGAGCCATGGAAATCGACCATGGCCTGCTGCACCGGATGCAGCTTGTCGCCACCCCCAGTGAGATGCTCGATGGTCACGACATGGCAGCCATCCAGCGAGCCGACAAAGCGGATGCAGGCATTGACGCTTTCATAGACCAGCTTGCCGCCGGACAACCGTCCGACCAGCACCGTGCAGGCGCCGCAGTCGCCCTCGGCGCAGCCTTCCTTGGTGCCGCGCAGGGAGCGGCGCAGACGCAGATGGTCGAGCAGCGTCTCGTCGGGCGCGACATCGGCAAGCTTGATATCCTCGCCGTTGAGGATGAAGCGGATATGGTTGCGTGTCTTGACCGTCGCCATGGCTCAGCTGCCCCGGTAGGTGGAATAGCCGTAGGGGGAAATCAGCAAGGGCACATGATAATGCGTCCGCTCGGCCATGCCAAAGCGGATCGGCACAACGTCGAGGAAAGCCGGCTTCGGCAGTTCCGTGCCCTGGCGGCGCAGGTAGTCGCCGGCCTCGAAAACGAGCTCGTATTCGCCGGTCCGGAAGTCGTCGCCTGCGAGCAGCGGCACATCGCAGCGCCCGTCGGAATTGGTGGCGACCTTCTTCAGCAAGCTGCGCGCACTGCCTTCGATGTGGAACAGGGAGATCGACAGCCCCTCGGCAGGCTTGCCGGTTGCAGTATCAAGGACATGGGTGGTGAGGCGTCCGCCTTCAGCCTTTGTCATTCGCTCTCCCTACTGGCGACATGCGCCATCTCGATAGATTTTGCGCCATTTAAGGGCATTGCATAAGGTGCGGTCGAGAAGACTGCTACAAAAAGACTTTCAAAATTTTTCGAGGGAATGTCTGACGTACCTTCCGCTATCCTGCTCAAGTGGCAGTAATAGACCGCTTTCGAGGGACCATGCGTTACGTAAGAGATATGCGCGGCTATGGCGCGAACCCACCAGATCCGAAATGGCCCGGTGGGGCCAATGTCTGCGTGCAATTCGTGGTCAACTACGAAGAGGGCGGCGAAAACAACATTCTGCATGGCGACGCGGCGTCGGAAGCTTTCCTCTCCGAGGTCGTCGGCGCGGCGCAGTGGCCGGGCAAGCGCCACTGGAACATGGAATCGATCTACGAATACGGCGCCCGCGCCGGCTTCTGGCGGCTCCACCGCATGTTCACCGAAACCAATGTACCGGTGACCGTCTATGGCGTCGCTTCCGCGCTCGCCCGCTCGCCCGACCAGCTGGCGGCGATGCAGGAGGCCGACTGGGAAATCGCATCACATGGCCTGCGCTGGATCGACTATCGCGACCATGCCGAAGCCGACGAGCGCGCCGATCTGATCGAAGCCATCCGGCTGCACACCGAAGTCGTCGGCGAACGCCCGACCGGCCTCTATCTCGGCCGTACCTCGGTCTATTCGGTGCGCCTCGCTGCCGCCGAAGGCGGTTTCGATTGGATTTCCGACACCTATGACGACGAGCTGCCTTACTGGCTCGACCATGACGGCCACGGCAACGCCATTCCCCCGCAGCTGGTCATTCCCTACACGCTCGACGCCAACGACATGCGTTTTGCAACCGCTCAAGGCTTCAACTCGGGCGACCAGTTCTACGCTTACCTGAAGGACAGCTTCGACACGCTCTATCGCGAAGGTGCCGCCGGCCGGCCACGCATGATGAGCATCGGCCTGCACTGCCGTCTCGTCGGCCGCCCCGGCCGTGCCGAAGCACTGCGCCGCTTTGTCGAATATGTGCAGAGCCACGACAAGGTCTGGGTCGCCCGCCGCACCGACATTGCCAGGCACTGGCGCGAAAACCATCCCTACCAGCCGCAGGCGCTGCGCCCCTCTCGCATGGAGCGCCAGGAGTTCGTCCAGCGCTTCGGCTCGATCTTCGAGCACTCGCCCTGGGTCGCCGAACGCGCCTTCGATCTCGAGCTCGGACCCGCTCATGACAGCGCCGGTGGGCTGCACAACGCGCTCTGCCGCGCCTTCCGCACTGGCACCGATGCCGAGCGACTTGGCGTGCTGACCGCCCACCCTGACCTTGCCGGCAAGCTGGCCCAGGCCAAGCGGCTGACCGAGGAGTCGACCAAGGAGCAGGCATCCGCCGGCCTCGACGCGCTCACCGACGCCGAGCGCAGCCGCTTCACCGAGCTCAATGCCACCTATGTCCAGAAATTCGGCTTCCCCTTCATCATCGCCGTGCGAGACAACGACAAGGCGAGCATCCTGAAGGCATTCGAGACCCGGATCGCCAACGACCGTGACCAGGAATTCGCCACCGCCTGCAAGCAGGTGGAGCGCATCGCCTGGTATCGCCTCAACGACATCCTTCCCCGCTAAGACCCACGCTAAGACAGATGACAAAACGCTCCTATTATGCGCCGAAAGGCGGCCTGCCTCCCCAGACGGACCTGATCACCGACCGCGCCGTCTTCACCGAAGCCTATGCGGTGATCCCGAAGCGCGAGTTCTCTGACATCGTCACCAGCTTTCTGCCCAACTGGGACAAGACCCGGCTGTGGATCATCGCTCGTCCGCTGTCGGGCTTTGCTGAGACCTTCTCGCAATACATCATGGAGGTGCAGCCCGGCGGCGGCAGCGACCGGCCCGAACCCGATGCAGGCGCCGAGGGCGTGTTCTTCGTCGTCGAAGGCGAAGTGACCGTGACCATATCAGGCAAAAGCCATGTGCTAACCCCTGGTGGTTATGCCTACCTGCCGCCGGCAAGCGGCTGGACGATGCGCAATGCAGGCCAGGAAACCGCACGCTTCCACTGGGTTCGCAAGGCCTATGAATATGTAGACGGTCTCGACGCGCCCGATCCGCTGTTCCTCAACGACAACGACATCGAGCCGAACGCCATGCCGGACACCAACGGCACCTGGGCGACGACACGCTTTGTCGATCCCAACGACCTGCGCCACGACATGCATGTCACGATCGTGACCTTCGAGCCGGGCGGCGTCATCCCCTTCCCCGAAACCCATGTCATGGAGCACGGCCTCTACGTGCTCGAAGGCAAGGCCGTCTACCGGCTGAACAACGACTGGGTCGAGGTCGAGGCCGGCGACTTCATGTGGCTGCGCGCCTTCTGCCCGCAGGCCTGTTATGCTGGCGGCCCTGGCCGCTTCCGCTACCTGCTCTACAAGGACGTCAACCGCCACGCGCAGCTCGGCGCCTTCAACGCCACGCGCCGTCGCTGAGGATCAGTCATGTCGGGTGAGATGAAGCGGATCGTCGCAAAACCGCTGACGCGGGAAAACTTCGCCGAGTTCGGCGAGGTCATCGACACCAACTGCGACAGTCACTACCCGATCAATGCAGGCAAATGCGAGCGCTTCCATGCGCTCGCCCGCGCCGAGGCAGCCGGCCCCGACGGCCATGTCATCATCAACATCTTCAAGGGAACGCCCTACGACTTCCCGCTGAAGCTTTCGATGGTCGAACGACACCCCTTCGGCAGCCAGGCGTTCATTCCGCTGACCCCGCGCCCCTATCTCGTCGTCGTCTGCCACGACATCGGCGACGGCCCGGGCGAACCACACGCCTTCGTCACGGCGCCCGGCCAGGGCGTCAACTACCCACGCAACCTCTGGCATGCGGTGCTGACGCCAATCGGCGAAAACCAGGACTTCGTCGTCGTCGACCGCGGCGGCACAGGCCCCAATCTCGAAGAGTTCCACTTCTCGCACCCTTACGAAATCACCCTTCCGGAAGGTTTCTGACACATGGCCGAACTCTCGCTCATCGAACGCCTCTTCGACGTCATCGAACACGACATCGTGCCCAAGACTGCCGAAGGCGTGAAGAAGGGCAACAAGCTTTTCGGCGCCGCCTTGCTTGCCAAGGACGACCGCTCGCTTGTCGTCGCCGAGACCAACAACGAGCTCGAAAATCCGCTCTGGCACGGCGAGATGCATTGCCTGAAACGCTTCTACGAAATGCCCAAGGCGACCCGCGCCGAAACCAAGGACCTGATCTTCCTGTCGACCCACGAGCCCTGCTCGCTGTGCCTGTCGGCTATCACCTGGGCCGGCTTCGACAATTTCTACTACCTCTTCAGCCACGAGGATTCGCGCGACAGCTTCGCCATCCCGCACGACCTGAAGATCCTGAAAGAGGTCTTCACCCTGGAGCCGGGCGGCTACAACGCCGAGAACGCCTACTGGAAGAGCTTCTCCCTGCGCAAGCTGGTGCGCGAACTGCCCGAAGCCGACCGCAAGCGGCTGGAAGAGCGCGTCGCCAGGATCTCCAGGCGCTACGACGAGATGTCGGAGACCTATCAGGAAAGCAAGGGCGACAACGACATCCCGCTGAACTGACGCGAATTGGCCAGTGAATTCCGTTCGCTGGCCCACGCTTAGCCCTTGCTTCGGCCACCCTGCGCCGTGTGCATGCCCCAAAATCGAGGTCGATTTTCGGCCAAGGATCATGCACAGACTTAAGTGCTACAGCGTCCTTTGCGCGTCGACAGGACGCGCGGCGCTGTAGTGATGGCGCAGGGAGCCAAGCATGAAAACCATCACCGAGTTTCCGCGCGACATCGTCGAATTTCCTGACATGGGCATCGTCATGCCCGATGGCACCAGGCTGTCGGCCCGGGTGTGGATGCCGGCGGATGCCGACCAGGACCCGGTGCCGGCGATCCTAGAACACCTGCCCTATCGCAAGCGCGACGGCACCACGACGCGCGACTGCCTGACCCATCCCTACTTCGCTGGCCACGGCTATGCCTCGATCCGCGTAGACATGCGCGGCAACGGCGATTCCGAAGGGCTGATGGACGACGAATACTCCGACCAGGAGTGGCAGGATGCATGCGACGTCATCGCCTGGGCCGCAAGCCAACCCTGGTGCAACGGCAAGGTCGGCATGATGGGCATCTCCTGGGGTGGCTTCAACGGCCTGCAGGTCGCGGCCCTTCAGCCCAAGGCGCTGAAGGCGATCATCACGTTGTGCTCGACCGACGACCGCTACGCCGACGACATCCACTACAAGGGCGGCCTGCTGCTCAACGAGAACATGGGATGGGGCGCGACCATGCTGTCCTATTCGTCGCGACCGCCGGATCCGGCACTGGTCGGCGACGCCTGGCGCGACATGTGGCTTGACCGGCTTGAGCACGAGCCCTTCCTGCCCGCCGTCTGGCTGAACCACCAGCGCCGCGACGCCTATTGGAAGCGTGGTTCGGTCAACGAAAACTATTCAGCCATCAAGGCTGCGGTGCTCGCCATCGGCGGCTGGGGCGATTCCTACAAGAACACCGTCTCGCGCCTGGTCAGCAACCTCAAGGCGCCGGTCAAGGGCATCGCCGGCCCATGGGTGCACAAGTACCCACATTTCGCCGTACCGAAGCCGGCCATCGGTTTCCTGCAGGAGGCGCTGCGCTGGTGGGACCACTGGCTCAAGGGCAAGGAAACCGGCGTCGAGGACGACCCGGCAATGCGGCTCTACGTCATGAATTCCGAACCGCCGCGCGAATGGTATCTCGAGCGCCAGGGACGCTGGATCGCGGAACAGCAATGGCCTTCGCCCGACATCGCCATCAAGACCCTGGCCCTCGGCGCGAACGGCACGCTTGCCGAGGGTGGCAAGCTGGACTCAACCGTATCGATCAACTCGCCGCAGGATTGCGGCATGGACGGCGGCGAATATTGCGCCATCTGGCTTGGACCGGAACTGCCGGGAGACCAGCGCACCGACGACGCCAAATCGGCCTGCTTCGATGGTGCCGTGCTCGACGCCCCGCTCGACGTCGTCGGCAGCCCGGTCATCAGGCTGAAGCTGGCGGCCAATCGCAGGCGGGCGATGGTCGCCGTGCGCCTCTGCGACGTCCAGCCGGACGGCGCTTCGACGCGCATCACCTATGGCGTGCTCAATCTCTGTCATCGCAACAGCCACGAATTCCCGGAGGACGTGGTGCCGGGCAAGGCGATGGATATCGCCTTCAAGCTCGACGACATCGCCTACCGCGCAGCCGCGGGCAATCGCTTGCGTGTCTCCATCTCTTCGACCTACTGGCCGCTGGTGTGGCCATCACCGGAAGAGGTGACGCTGACGATCCACGATGGCGCCATCGATCTGCCGGTGCGTCCCTCGGGCGAAGTTAACGAATGGACGTTCGAGGAACCGGAGGGTGCCACCCCCTGGCAGATCGAGACGATCCGCGAGGACAGCCACAGCCGCAAGATCGAGCGCACGGACGGCAAGGTCACGCTCAGCATCGTCGACGACTTCGGCGAGACCCGCGATCTCGACCACGGACTGGCGGTCGGCGAGGTCGCCCGCGAGGCCTGGACCATCGATCCTGCCGACCCTCTGGCGGCCTACGGCGAGACCCATTGGACCCAGACGTTGAAACGCGACAGCTGGTCGGTCAGGACCGAAGCCTTCACCACCATGCGCGCGGACGGCGAGAATTTCCATCTCACCGGCCGCATCGAGGCCTATGAGGGAGAAAAACTGGTTTTCGAGCGCGATTTCACCGAAATCGTCGCCCGCGACCACATCTGACGCAGAAGATTTTGGTCCAAATGCGACACGTGGATTGCGCCACCTGATGTCGCATTCGGCCTTGCCGATGCCCTTACGTTACGGTCAATATTGCCATCAGAAGTCGAGCAATAACCGACCGCCAGAGTGAGGAGCTTCCAATGTCCAATGAACTTGAATTCCTGAGCAGCCGTGTCGCCAAAGGCAAGTTGAACCGGCGCGACTTTCTGGGTCGCGCCGCAGCCCTCGGTGTCTCCGCAGCCTTCGCCAATACGCTGCTTTCCAATGCCGCCAGGGCCGAAGGCCCTGTCAAGGGCGGCACCCTTCGCGCCGGCATGCAAGGGGGTGCTGCCACCGACAGCCTCGACCCGGCATCCTGGTCGAGCCAGGTGCCTTATTTCTTCGGCCGCCAGTGGGGCGAGCAGCTCGTGCAGATTTCGCCGACCGGCGAAGTGCACCCTGCCCTTGCAGAAGAATGGGGCGCATCCGACGACGCCAAGACCTGGACCTTCAAGATCCGCAAGGGCGTGCAGTTCCACAACGGCAAGGAGATGACGCCTGACGACGTGGTGGCGACCATGGAGCGCCATTCCGACGAGAAGGCGAAATCAGGTGCACTCGGCCTGATGGGCGGCATCGCCTCGGTCAAGAAGGACGGCCAGAACGTCGTCTTCGAGCTGAAGGACGCCAATGCCGACCTGCCCTTCCTGCTCGACGACTACCATCTGATGATCCAGCCGAACGGCGGCAAGGACAAGCCAGATGCCGGCATCGGCACCGGGCCCTACAAGGTCACCGTCAACGAGGCCGGCGTGCGCCTTGGCGGCGAGAAGTTCGCCAACTACTGGCGCGACGACCGCGGCTTCGCCGACCAGATCGAGATCATCGTCATCAACGACGCTACGGCCCGTACCTCTGCCTTGCAGGGCGGCCAGGTCGACATTATCAACCGCGTCGAACCGAAGATCGTCGAGCTGATCAAGCGCGTGCCCGGCGTTGTCATCCGCAACGTCGCCGGCCGCGGCCACTATGTCTTCATCGCCCACTGCAACACCGCGCCTTTCGACAACAACGATCTCAGGTTGGCGCTGAAATATGCGCTCGACCGCGAGGAGATGCTGCAGAAGATCCTGATGGGCTACGGCTCGGTCGGCAACGACACCCCGATCAACAAGGCTTATCCGCTGTTCACCGAGATGGAGCAGCGCAAGTACGATCCCGACAAGGCCGCCTTCCATTACAAGAAATCCGGCCATTCCGGCTCGGTGCTGCTGCGCACCTCCGACGTCGCCTTCCCCGGCGCCGTGGATGCCGCCCAGCTCTACCAGCAGAGTGCCGCCAAGGCGGGCATCACGCTCGAGGTCAAGCGCGAGCCGGGCGACGGCTACTGGTCGGAAGTTTGGAACAAGCAGCCCTTCTCGGCCTCCTACTGGGGCGGGCGCCCGACGCAGGACCAGATGTATTCCACCGCCTACTACTCCAAGGCCGACTGGAACGACACGCGCTTCTTCCGCGAGGACTTCGACAAGATGCTGTTTGCAGCACGCGCCGAACTCGACAAGGACAAGCGCAAGAAGCTCTATGCCGACATGGGCCAGATCGTCCGCGACGAAGGCGGGGTCATCACGCCGATGTTCAATGACTTCATCGACGCCACCAGCGGCAAGGTCGGCGGCTGGGTCGATGACGGCAACCAGGAGATGATGGGCGGCTACGCGCTGTCGAAGTGCTGGCTGAACGCCTGAGCAAGGCGCCGGCGGCATGTCCAACCCGATCTTGAAACTGATCGCCCAGCGCATTGCGCTGGGCCTTCTCCTGCTTCTGGCCGTTTCGGTCCTGATCTTCGCCGGCACCCAGATCCTGCCCGGCGACGTCGCCCAATCCATTCTCGGCCAGTCGGCCACGCCCCAGGCGCTCGCCAACCTCAGGGAGTCCCTCGGGCTCAACGACCCGGCCTATATCAGGTACTTCAGGTGGCTCGGCGGCGTGCTGACGGGCGACCTCGGCACGGCCCTGTCGAGCCGGCAGGACATCGCCGCCTCCATCGGCCCGCGCCTTTGGAACACCCTGTTCCTCGCCTTCTGGGCGGCCGTCGTGTCCGTGCCGCTGGCCATCCTGCTCGGGCTGCTTGCGGTGCGCTACCGCAACGGTTTCATCGACAAGACCATCTCCGGCCTGGCGCTTGCCTCGACCTCGTTGCCGGAATTCTTCGTCGGTTACCTGCTCGTCTATTTCTTCGCCGTGAAGTGGCAGATCTTCCCCGGCATCTCCACCGTCTATGACGGCATGCCCTTCCTCGAGCGCATGAAGGCGATCGCCCTGCCGGCAACGGCGCTCACGCTCGTCGTGCTCGCCCACATGATGCGCATGACGCGCGCAGCGATCCTGAACGTCATGCAGTCGGCCTATATCGAGACGGCCGAGCTCAAAGGCTTGTCGCCCTTCGACATCATCCGCAAGCACGCCTTCCCCAATGCCATTGCGCCGATCATCAACGTGGTCATGCTCAACCTCGCCTTCCTCATCGTCGGCGTCGTCGTGATCGAAGTCATCTTCGTCTATCCCGGCATGGGGCAATATCTCGTCGACCATGTCGCCAAGCGCGACGTGCCCGTGGTGCAGGCGGTGGGGCTGATCTTCGCTGCGGTCTATGTCGCTCTCAACATGGTCGCCGACATTGCCGCCATCATCGCCAACCCGCGCCTCCGGCACCCGAAATAGGACGGCGCCATGCTCGATTTCAAACGCATCTCCCTCGGCGCCTGGATCGGACTGGTCCTTACCGCCTGCTTCCTGTTCGCGGCCCTGTTCGCACCCTGGGTTGCGCCCTACGGCAAGGCCGAAATCGTCGGCGACGTCTGGGCGCCGTCAAGCGCGCAGTTCTGGCTCGGCACAGACAATCTCGGCCGCGACCTGCTCTCACGCATGATCTATGGCGCCCGCACGACGATCTTCATCGCCGTGATGGCAACCGCGCTGTCGTTCTCACTCGGTTCGATCCTCGGCTTTACCGCAGCCACCGTCGGCGGCTGGCTCGACACCACCATGTCGCGCTTCGTCGACCTGCTGATGGCAATCCCGACGCTGATCTTCGCGCTCGTCGTGCTGTCGGTCCTGCCTTCGACCTTGCTCACGCTGATCCTGGTCATGGGTATCCTCGACGCCACCCGTGTCTACCGCCTGTCGCGGGCGGTGGCGGTCGACATCAACGTGATGGACTTTGTCGAGGCGGCCAAGCTGCGCGGCGAAGGCAAGGCCTGGATCATCTTCCGCGAGATCCTGCCCAACGCGCTGTCGCCGCTGGTCTCCGAACTCGGCCTGCGCTTCATCTATGCCGTGCTGTTCCTCTCTGCGCTGTCCTTCCTCGGCCTCGGCGTGCAGCCGCCGGATGCCGACTGGGGCGGCATGGTCAAGGAAAACAAGGACGGCATCGTCTTTGGCATTCCCGCAGCCCTGATCCCCGCCGCCGCGATTGCAGCCCTTGCAATCTCGGTCAACCTCGTCGCCGACTGGGTGCTCAACCGCACCACCGATCTCAAGGGAGGACGCGGCAATGGCTGATGCCAAAATGGAGGCCAAGGCAAAACCCGGCACCAACGGCTCCGACACGCTGCTCGACATCCGCAACCTCAGGATCGAGGCCAAGGTGTTCCCGCCCGGCGAGGCGCCGCGCACCATTACGCTTGTCCACGACGTGTCGCTCAGCCTCAAGCGCGGCCAGGTGCTCGGCTTGATCGGCGAGTCCGGTGCGGGCAAGTCGACCATCGGCCTGTCGTCCATGGCTTATGGCCGCGGCGGCGTGCGCATCACCGGCGGCGAGGTCGTGTTCAACGGCCGCGACATCCTCAAGGCCGGCACGCAAGGCGTGCGCGCCCTGCGTGGCCGTGAGGTCTGCTATGTTGCGCAATCGGCGGCGGCGGCCTTCAACCCGGCCCATCGCCTGATGGACCAGGTGGTGGAAGCCTCGATCCTGCATGGGGTTACGACCCGCGAGGAGGCCGAGAAACGCGCCGTGGCGCTGTTCAGGAAGCTCAGTCTTCCCGACCCCGAGAATATCGGCAAGCGCTTCCCGCACCAGGTTTCCGGCGGCCAGCTGCAGCGCGTCATGACAGCCATGGCGCTGTGCTCCGAGCCCGACCTGATCGTCTTCGACGAGCCGACGACGGCGCTTGATGTCACCACCCAGATCGACGTGCTGGCGGCGATCAAGGAGGCCATCCGCGACACCGGCGTGGCAGCGCTCTACATCAGCCACGACCTAGCCGTCGTCGCCCAGGTATCGGACGAGATCATGGTGCTGCGCCATGGCCGGCTGGTCGAATGGGGCGGCACGCGCCAGATCATCAAGGAGCCCCGCCAGGAATACACCTCGGCACTCGTCTCCGTGCACGAGATCGAGCATCAGGAAAAGAAACCGGGCGCGGCCCCCTTCCTCTCGGTCAGAGACGTGACGGCTGCCTATGGCGGCGGCAAGATCAAGGTGCTCAAGAACGTCTCGGTCGACATCCTGCCCGGCCAGACGCTGGCCGTCGTCGGCGAATCCGGCTCTGGCAAGTCGACGCTTGCGCGCGCCATCACGGGCCTGTTGCCGCCCGAGCAGGGCAGCATTACCTTTGCCGGCCGTACCCTGTCCAATCGCCTCGCCGACCGCACCCGCGACGACCTGCGCGAGCTGCAGATGATCTACCAGATGGCCGACGTGGCGATGAACCCGCGCCAGACTGTGGGCACGATCATCGGCCGGCCGCTGGAATTCTATTTCGGCATGAGCGGCAAGGAGCGCGATGCCAGGGTCGCCGAACTGCTCGACAAGATCGAGATGGGCCGCGGTTTCATCGACCGATATCCGGCCGAACTGTCAGGCGGCCAGAAGCAGCGTGTCTGCATCGCGCGAGCGCTCGCGGCCAAGCCGAGGCTGATCATCTGCGACGAGGTGACGAGCGCTCTGGATCCGCTGGTCGCCAACGGCATCCTCAAGCTGCTGCTCGGACTGCAGGCCGAGGAAGGCGTCGCCTATCTGTTCATCACCCACGATCTGGCGACGGTGAAGTCCATCGCCGACTCCATCGCCGTCATGTATCGCGGCGAGGTGGTACGCTACGGCCCGAAGTCGGAAGTGCTGAAGCCGCCCTTCGACGCCTACACGGACCTGCTGCTGTCGTCGGTGCCCGAAATGGAGATCGGCTGGCTGGAAAAGGCCATCGGCGGCCGCAGGATGGCGAGTGCCGGGAATTGAGGCAGCAGAAGTAGTGCGTCTTTCGAGACTGGCCTTTGGGGCAGGCACCTCAGGATGAGGACGGTTGCATTCCTTCGCGCCCCTCTCTGGCCTGCCGGCCATCTCCCCCGCAGGGGTGGAAGATCATGCCTTCATAGGCCCGGGCGGCCAATCACAGAAGTATGCCCTCGTCGACTTGCTGCCGGCCGCGAAAGTCGCAAGCAGGCGGTGTTGGTCAGCAGATTGGACGCAGGTGGCGACGTGACCAATCTGCCCCCTTGCGGGGAAGATGGCCGGCAGGCCAGAGAGGGGCAAGGAACGCCAACGTCCAACCGTCACCAGCTCCACTCACCCCGCCCCAGCGCCGCCGCCGCATCGACGATGCGCGTGAAGCTGGCGCGGGCGCGGCGGACGGTGTGGCGGGCGCGCAGGTAGCCGTGGACGAGTCCCGGCTCCTCGAACCAGAAGGCTTTGCCGCCGGCAGCGACTATGCGTTCGCCGTAGGCCTCGCCATCTGATGACAGCGGGTCGCATTCGGCCGTGATGACGACTGTTGGCGGCAGATTGGCGAAATCGGCGTCTGCCAGCGGCGACAGCGTGATGTCGCCGGTACGGTCCTCGCCGCCGGTGCGGATGTCCTTGTAGAATTCGAGGTCGCGCATGGTCAGCATCGGCGCCTCGGCATGGACGATGTAGGATCCGCGCATCCGATCCCCGCCAAGGCCCGGATAGATCAGCACTTGCCCGACCGGGCGCCTGGCGTGCCCGCGCGTGGCATGACTGACGGCGGCCGCGATGTTGCCGCCGGCGCTGTCGCCGGCGAGCACGATGGGCTGGCCGTATCTGGTCGCGGCCCATTCGAAGGCGGCCATGGCATCGTCGAAGGCAGCCGGATGCTTGTGCTCGGGCGCCAGCCTGTAGTCGACCGACACGACTTCGTAGCCGGTGCGCCCGCACAGCTCGGCGCAGACGTCATCATGGCTGTCGAGCCCGCCGAGGATGAAACCGCCGCCGTGGAAATAGAGCACCATCGCCTGCGGGGCCTTATCGGCAAGGCGGTAGATGCGGATCGGCACGTCCCGCCCAGACGCAGGAATGGCGGTCGTCTCGGCCGTCACGCCATCGGGGTAGCCGGCGAAGAACTCCCGGCACATGCGGTCGTAGATCTCGCGCTGCTGGGCGATGGTGTAGTCGATGGTGTCAGGCGGATAGTAGGAATTGGTCCGCTCGATGAAGGTCCAGGTCTCGGCGTCGATGAGCGTGCCGTAGTCGGTCATTGGAGGGCACCTCGGCAAAGGCCGCGCCCTCTCGCGGACCCCTTTGGCCTACCGGCCATCTCCCCCACAAGGGGGGAGATCAGGCTTTCACCGGCGCCTCGCCCAACCTTCGGTGGCAGAACAGTGCGGCCCAGTCGGCCAATGCGTCCGAGGTTACTGCAGGAGACAGCTCGGCGCCAACGTGAATGATCTCCTCCCTCATGGGGGAGATGGCCGGCAGGCCAGAAAGGGGCGCGAAGAAACTCCATCATGCCTCCTATCCCTACTTCCCCTTCCACACCGGATCACGCTTCTCGGCAAACGCCTTGAAGCCCTCGAGATTGTCCTCCGATGCGTAGAGCTCGTCCACGGTCGCGAATTGCCGCTTGGTGATGCGGTTCATCGTTTCCTGGAAGCCCATCACCTCGGCGGCGCGGGCCACCTCCTTGATGGCAGCGAAGACCAGCGGCGGGCCGCCGGCGAGCAGGCGGGCGATCTCCCAGACGCGCTCCTCCAGCTTGTCGGCCGGCAGCACCTCGTTGACCAGGCCCCAACGATGCGCCTCGGCCACGTCCATCCAGCGGCCGGTGAGCAGAAGATCCATCGCCACGTGATAGGGAATGCGCTTGGGCAACTTGATCGTCGCAGCATCAGCCAGCGTGCCCGCGCGGATCTCGGGCAGTGCGAAGCTCGAATGCTCGGAGGCGTAGATCAGGTCGCAGGATAGCGCCAGTTCGAAGCCGCCGCCGACCGCCATGCCGTTGACGCAGGCGATCACGGGCTTGTTGAGGTCACGCAACTCCTGCAACCCGCCGAAGCCGCCGACGCCATAGTCGCCGTCGACCGCGTCGCCGCTGGCCGCCGCCTTCAGGTCCCAGCCGGCGGAAAAGAACTTCTCGCCCGCCGTCTTCACGATGGCGATACGCAGGCTGTCATCGTCACGGAAGGCCTTGAACGTCTCGCCCAGCAGCCGCGAGGTCGCAAGGTCGATGGCATTGGCCTTGGGCCGGTCGAGCGTGACCTCGAGGACCACACCTTCCCTGCGGGTTTTCACGACGTCGGACATTTTTTCCTCCATTGCCCTTGCCCAGGCCTATGCCTGGGCAAGCCTTTCAAAGCCGTGGGCGGGATAGCCCCTCGCCCTTGCCCTCTCCCCGTGAAGAATGGGACGAAGGAGGCGTCAACGTTGCGGCCGGCTTGCCTCTTCCCGTCCTTCACCGAAAGAAAGTCCGGCAGAGGGGCCATTCACGACCAGCAGCGCGTCCGCGATCCAGGCTCCCTGCCCTTCGCCGCAGACGATCAGCGGGTTGATGTCGAGTTCCTCGATTGCCTCGACATAATTGGACACGAAGCCGGCGATCGCCATGATCGCATCAACGGCAGCACCAACATCCGCCCTCGCGCCGCCGCGATAGCCGTCGAGCAGCGGATACATCTTCAGCCCCTGCAGCGCCGCCGCCACCTCGCTGCGCGAGGCCGGTAAGTGCAGCGTCGCGCTGTCCTTGATGAGTTCGACCAGCACGCCGCCGGTACCGATGGTCATGACAGGGCCGAACAGCGGATCACTGGTGACGCCGACGATCAGCTCGGCGACACCGCCCGAGACCATCTTTTCGACATAGAGGCCGGAGCCGAGCGGCAGCAGGGCTGCCGCTGCCGTGCCGACATCTTCGGCGGTTTTCAGATTCAGCCTGACGGCACCGAGTTCGCTCTTGTGGGCAACGCCGAGTGCCTTGAGCGCCACGGGATATCCCAGCGCCTCGGCGGCTGAGATGGCCTCGGTCACGCTTGCCGCGCGTCGGCCCGCCGGTACAGCAAGGCCGGCGTCGCGCAACAGGAATTTGGCGGCGGCTTCGTCGAAGGTGGCTCGGGAAACGTCCCCCTTTGGCCTGCCGGAGAGAGGTGTGCAGGTGCCACCGCCAATCGATGCTGCAATCGGCCTGGCCCAGGCCTCGCCAATCGCCGCCGCCGCCTCCGCCGCGTCCATTGCCTCTGATATCCCCTGCAAGGGCACGATCCCGCGCGAAAACAGGTCGGCGGCATGCTCCTCGGTCAGGTTCTCCGACATCGACGCCACCACGGCGCCGCGCGCGCCATTGGCCTTCAGCGCAGCCTCGAAAGCGCGCACGGTCGGCCACCAGTCGGCATCCGAGCAGCGGTCGTTGCGTGGGAAGTCGAGCACCAGCATGTTGAGGTCGAAGCCGCCGGACGCCATCGCCGTGAAGGTGGCCGTCATCGCCGGTTCGTCGTTCCAGATGAAGGTGTGGTAGTCGAGCGGATTGGCGACCGCCACGAAGGCGCCGAGCGTCGACTTGACCCTCGCATAGTGCTCAGGCGTCAGTGCAGGGAAACGCAGCCGTCGCTCCTCGGCGCTGTCGGCCATGACGGAGGCTTCGCCGCCCGAGCAACTCATCGACGACAGCGCGAAGCCGGGCAGCGGGCCAATCGCGTGCAGCAGCTTCAGCGTTTCGAGCAGCGACGGGATGGTGTCGACGCGGGCGATGCCGAGCCGCCTGAGGAAGGCATCCGATGCGGCGTCGGAGCCTGCGAGCGACGCGGTGTGCGAGATCGTCGCCTTGCGCGCCTGTTCGGAGCGGCCGACCTTCATGGCGACGATCGGCTTATTCAGTTCGCGCGCCCGCGCCGCCAACCGCTCGAAGCCGTCGACGGTATCGAACCCCTCGATGTGCAGCCCGAGGCACGACACGCGCTCGTCCTCGATCAGCCCAAGCGCCATCTCGGAGAGGCCGGTCTGCGCCTGGTTACCGGCCGTCATCAGGAAGGCCACCGGCAGGCCACGCTTCTGCATGGTCAGGTTGCAGGCGATATTGGACGACTGCGTTATGATGGCAACGCCGCGCCCGCCAGTCGCGAGCCTCCGGCCGCCATGCTGGTCGGGCCACAACAATGCGCCGTCGGCATAGTTGATCAGGCCGTAGCAATTGGGTCCGATGACGGGCATGCCACCGGCCGCCGCCACCAGCTCGACCTGCAGCCGCTCGCCGTCGGCATCGTCGTTGCCAGCCTCGAGGAAGCCCGAGGCAAAGCAGATCGCCCCGCCTGCGCCGCGTGCGGAGAGTTGTGAGATCACCTCGATGGTCAGGAAGCGGTTGACGCCGACGAAGGCGGCGTCGGGGGCACCGGGCAGCTCTGCGACCGAGCGGTAAGTCCTGATGCCCTCGACCTCGTCCTTAGTCGGATGCACCGGCCAGATGTCACCGGCAAACCCCATCTTCAGGCATTGCTTGACCACCGCCGCCGCCTGCGAGCCGCCGAACACGGCGATCGACTTCGGCCGTAGCAGGCGCTCGAGCCGCGTTCGCCCTGAAGGCTTCGGGGTGGAGGTGGTCAAAGTCGAGCTACTCATTTCCACCCCCACCCGGCCCTGCGGGCCACCCTGCCCCGAAGAGCAAGGTCAAACTTGTCTGCCGCTTCCGCAGCCTCAAAATCATCCGCCCACCGCTCTGAGCAGCGCGCGCGAAATGATGTGTCGCTGGATTTCCGACGTGCCTTCCCAGATGCGCTCGACGCGGGCGTCGCGCCAGATGCGCTCCAGCGGCAGGTCGTCCATCAGGCCCATGCCGCCATGGATCTGGATCGCCTCGTCGGCGACGAAGGCCAGCATCTCGGTGGCCTTGAGCTTGGCCATCGCCATGTCCTGGTCGGTGACCGTGCCCTGGTCGTATTTCCAGCCGGCCTCCATGACCATCAGTTCGGCCGCCTTGAGCTCGGTTGCCATGTCGGCGAGCTTGAAGGACACGCCCTGGAACTTGCCGATCTGCTGGCCGAACTGTTCGCGTTGGGCGGCATATTCGATGGCATGGCCAAGCGCGCGTTCGGCACGGCCGAGACAGGTTGCACCGACCTGCAGGCGGGTGGCCCCCAGCCAGGAGTTCGCGACCTCGAACCCCTTGTGCACCTCGCCAAGGATCTGGCTCGCCGGCAACCGGCAGTCGTCGAACTCCAGCACCGAATTGGTGTAGCCGCGATGCGAGACGTTGCGGTAGCCCTCCCGCACGGTGAAGCCGGGGGTGCCCTTGTCGACGAAGAAGGCGGTGATCTTCTTGCGTTTGCCACGGGGACTGTCCTCCTCGCCCGAGGCCATGAAGACGATGGCGAAATCGGCAATATCGGCGTGGGAGATGAAATGCTTGGTGCCGTTGAGCACCCAGTCGCCGCCCTGTTCGACGGCGCTCGCCTTCATGCCGCGCAAGTCCGAACCGGCGCCCGGCTCGGTCATGGCGAGACAGTCCGATTTTTCGCCGCGGATACAGGGGAAAAGGTACTTTTCGCGCTGCTCCGCCGTACCGGCGAGAAGGATGTTCGAAGGGCGCGCCACGCAGGTCCAATGCAGCGCATAGTTGGCGCGGCCGAGCTCCTTCTCGTAGAGCAGCCAGGTCAGCGTATCGAGCCCGGCGCCACCGACATCTGATGGCATGTTGGCTGCATAGAGCCCGGCAGATATCGCCTTTCCCTTGATCTCCTCGATCAGCTCGCGCCTGAGATGGCCCGTGCGCTCGACCTCCTGCTCATGCGGATAAAGCTCGTTCTCGACGAAGGCGCGCGTCGTGTCGACGATCAGCTGCTGTTCTTCGGACAGACCGAAATGCATGGCTTAGCCCTTCTTCTTGGCCGAAGCCTTTTTCGCCGCCTTCTTCACCGGCTTGCTCGCCTTGGCCTTTTCAGCAGCTTTCGAAACCTTGGGTTTGGCCTGGGAGGCGAGCTGCTTGGTGTAGTCCTTGTAGAGCGCACCGGCGCCCCAGCCCTTGCCCTTGTTCTGCTTCGACAGCGCATCCATGATTGCGACCAGATTGTCGTCGCGGATCTTTTCCAGCTCGCGGATCGACCATTTCGACGACTGGTCGTCGGACTGGCCGGCGATCAAGTCGACCAGCTCGTCGTTGAACTCCGGCACATCCATCAGCTTGGTCCATGGCCACTCCAGGCACGGGCCGAACTGGGCCATGAAGTGGCGCATGCCCGCCTCGCCACCGGCGATGCGGTAGACCTGGAACATGCCCATCTGGGCCCAGCGCAGGCCGAAGCCGTAGCGCATGATGTCGTCGAGCTCTTCGACCGAGCAGATGCCGTCCTTGATCAGCCACAAAGCCTCGCGCCAGGCCGCTTCCAGCAGGCGGTCGCCGACAAAGGCCTCGATCTCCTTGCGGATGACCACGGGCTTCATGCCGATGGAGGAATAGATCTCCTTGGCCACCTCGATGGCCTCGGGGAAGGTCTTGCTACCACCGACGATCTCGACGATGGGCAGGAGATAGACCGGGTTGAACGGATGGCCGACCACCAGCCTTTCAGGGTGCTTCTTCATCGCCACCTGCATGTGGGACGGCTTGATACCCGAGGTGGACGAGCCGATGATCGCATTGGCCGGCGCGTGCATGTCGATCTCGGCCAGCACCTTGTGCTTGAGGTCGAGCCTCTCAGGCACGCTTTCCTGGATGAAGTCGGCGTCGGCCACGGCCTCGGCAATGGTCTTGGCGTAGGTCAGCTTGCCTTCCTTGGGCAGGCCGCCTGGCACCATCTGCCTGTAGGCGCGCCGCGCGCCCTTCATCACCTCGCCGACCTTGCGTGAGGCCTCCGGATCGGGATCGAAGATCGACACGTCGATACCGTTGAGCAAAAGCCGCGCCACCCAGCCCGCGCCGATCACCCCGCCGCCAATGGCGGCTGCTTTGGAAATTGTGTTCATGAGCATGCCCCTCCCGGCAGATTGTCAGCGATCAGACCGCCAGCGGCGCGCGCTTGACGAGGTTGAGCTTCTTGCGCACCTCTTCGGGCCCGATGACCCTGGCACCCAGGGTCTCGACGACTGTAACCGCCTTCTCGACCAGCTGCGCATTGGTGGCGAGCACGCCCTTGTCGAGCCAGAGATTGTCCTCGAGGCCGACGCGCACATTGCCGCCGGCGAGCACCGCGGCCGCCGCATAGGCCATCTGGTTGCGGCCCAGCGAGAAGGCCGAGAAGGTCCAGCTCTTCGGCACGTTGTTGACCATCGCCATGAAGGTGTTGAGATCGTCCGGCGCACCCCACGGCACGCCCATGCACAGCTGCACCAGCGCGTCGGGCGCCAGCACGCCCTCCTCCACCAGCTGCTTGGCAAACCACAGATGGCCGGTGTCGAAGGCCTCGATCTCCGGCTTCACGCCCATCGCGGTCATCATGCCGCCCATGGCGCGCAGCATGCCCGGTGTGTTGGTCATGACATAGTCGGCCTCGGCGAAGTTCATCGTGCCGCAGTCGAGCGTACAGATCTCGGGCAGACACTGGCGCACATGCTCGACGCGGTTCGTGGCACCTCCCATGTCGGTGCCGGCCTGCTTCAGCGGCAGCGGGCTTTCGACGTCGCCGAACACCATGTCGCCACCCATGCCGGCGGTCAGGTTCAGCACCACGTCGACGTCTGCCTCGCGGATGCGCTCGGTCACCTCACGGTAGAGATGGATGTCTCGGCGCGGCTTGCCGGTCTCGGGGTCGCGGACATGGCAATGGACGATGGCCGCCCCCGCCTTGGCCGCCTCGATGGCCGAGTCGGCGATTTCCTTGGGCGAACGCGGCACCAGCCGGCTGCGATCCTGCGTGCCGCCGGACCCGGTCACAGCACAGGTAATGAAGACCTCGCGGTTCATTTCGAGCGGCATCGCATTCCTCCCAGCAGCAATTCCGAACGTATGATTGCGCTGCTTGCGCTGGCTTGTTTTGCGTTTTACGAAAGGCAAATGGCAAAAAGCGAAAAGCCGACAATCTTTCGCGAAGAACGTACACCGCTCAAGGTGACGATGCTGGTCTTCTCCGGCGCGTCCATCATGTGCGTGGCGTCGGCCGTCGACCCGCTGCGCGCCGCCAACCGTGTCTCGGGCGAAACCCTGTTCGACTACCGGCTGGTGTCGAGCACCGGCGAGCCGCCCATCACCACCTGCGGCCTGCCGGTGGCAGTCTCCGGTGCCTTCGACCCCGACGGGGCCTGCGACGTGCTGATGGTCATCGCCGGCTTCGGAACGCAAGGCTACGCCACGTCGAAGCTGCTCGGCGGCATAAGGCGCTGCGCCCGCAAGGCGCGTGCCGCAGGCGGCATCGAGGCCGGCACGTGGCTGGTCGCTCGCGCCGGGCTCTTGGAAGGCCGCGCCGCCACCACCCATTGGGAAGACATGGAGGATTTTGCCTCTGCCTTTCCCGACGTCGAGGTTCGCCCCGACCGCTACATCATCGACGGCCCGGTCTTCACCTCGGGCGGCGCCGCCCCCACTTTCGACCTGATGCTGCATCTGGTGCGTTCGCGATTGGGCATGGCGACCGCGCTCGATGTCGCCAGCGTCTTCATTTACGACCAGTCGCGCGCCGCCACCGACGCACAGCCGCTGGTCTCGCTCGGCCGGCTCGACGGCTACGACCCGCGCCTCGCCCAGGCGATCCGGCTGATGGAAGCGCATGTTGACCAGCCGCTGACGATTGCCGCGATTGCAAAACGCGCCGGCGTGACGGCGCGCACGCTCGAAAGCATCTTCCGCGCCTCGATTGGCGAGACGCCGGGGGCCTATTATCTCAGGCTGAGATTGAGCGCCGCGCGCCGGCTCGTGGTCGACACGCGCGTCAGCATGGCCGAGGTTGCGGAGCGCACTGGATTTTCATCAGCCGCGGCCTTCTCCCGCAGCTTTTCGAAAGCCTTCGGCACCGCACCGGTGAGGATGCGCAAGGGCTAACCTCGACGGGCGAGGATCCACTCGACCGCCGCCTCGAGATCGTCGACAACGGCGGTCGGATGCGGTGCGTGGCGGCTTTCGTCACCAGCGCGGTACTTGCCGGTTCGCACCAGAAGGGCTGTTCCGATCCCCGCCTTCAAGGCACCGGACACGTCGCTTTCGGCGTCATCGCCGACCATCACGGCCTGACCAGGCGGGCAATCCAACCCGGCCAGTGCGGCATGGAAGAAGTCGCGAGACGGCTTGCCCAGCACCGTCGCCTGCTTGCCGGCAGCGAATTCCAGTGCTGCGACGAAAGCCCCGGCATCGAGACTGAGCCCGCCATCGGCATCCTTGAAGGTGCGATTGACCGCAAGCGCGAGGAATTCGGCACCGTCGATCAGTTGCCGGAAGACGGCGTTCATCGCCGCATAGGTGAAGGCCTCGGCAGCATCGCCGACCACCACCGCCCTCCTGTCACCAAACTTGTTGCCGGCGAATTCGGGCACGAGATCGGGATGCACCAGGAGATGCGCCCTGCAGCCTTCGCGTGCGAGCCAATCGACCGCGGCACGCGCCGGGGTGAACAGCTCGTCGCGGTCGACTGCAACACCAAGGCTCGCGAGCTGGGCAACGATCGCCCGGTGCGGCGACCGTGTCGTGTTGCTGACGAAGCGGATCGGCAGGCCCTCGGCGCGAAGCCGCCCGATGGCCGCGACAGCACCCGGGATCGGTCTATCGCCGTCATAAACGACGCCCGAGAGGTCGAGCAGAACCGCGCGTATCATGCGAGGAGCATGGCGGTCCCCGCCCCCTCAGTCAAACCACTCTGTCGGGATCAGGCCACGGCGCGACCATCGGTATCGATATGCGCGCGCATGCTCTGCGCCAGCACGGCCTCAAGCCGCGTCGTCACGGCCCGGGTCCACTCGTCGGACAGTTCAGGCTCCAGTGGCGGCGGCAACGCCATCAGCCTGTCGACGAACGAAATATCCCCTGATGTGTTCAGCAGGGCATCGATCGCCGGGTCATGGATATCTTTGGTGAAAGTCTTTTGTTCCCGTCTCATGGGACGCTAAGTCACTGATTCGACGGGCCTCTTAAGGGCGAGAAAGAGGCAATTCAGGGGCATGCGTGTGCGCCGCCGCCGGGCTCAATCAGGCCGAGTCCTGGCCGGTTCCTCAGCCCGTAACCAGCGGTTTTTCAAACAATATGGTGGTCAGCCCGCTGTCCCACTCCTCGTCGGGATAACGCGCCATCTCGACATAACCCATGGCGCGGTAGAAGGTCTGGCTCTGCTGGTTGAAGGTGTCGGTTTCAAGCCGCACTTTTTCCAAGCCGGCCTTGCCGATCTCCTGCTCTGCCCGCGCCAGAAGCTGCCGGCCGAGGCCAAGGCGCTGATAGGCCCCCGCAACATGCAGCGCCTCTATGAAGTCGCCGCTCCAGTGGACCATGCCGGCGACACGACCGTCGACTTCGGCCACCCAGAAGGCGAGACCATTTTGATCGACATAACGGCCGCCGATATCGGATGAGAGATAGCGCCCGGCCGACGCCGCGCTGATTTCCGGCCGCCAGGTGCTTTCGAACGTGTCGGCCAACACCTGCTTCACCTGGGCGAAATCAGCTGTCTTCGCCGGCCGCACCAGGATGTTACGCTTGTCCATGCTGTCGCTCCTGCTCTTGAGGCGCCCGTCTAGCATCGGCCCTGCCTTTGAACATCGGACAGCGTGTACAAAAAATGGCGCCAGCCCTGGGGCCGGCGCCATCATTCATCGCGGTTCGAAGCCGTCAGACGTAGCGGTTGACGACGTTCTCCAGATACTCCTGCCGGCCCGACTTCGGCTGCGGCTCGATGCCATCGGCGACCACGCGCGCGGCGATCTGTTCGAGGCTGCGTTCGCCCGCAAGCATCGCCTTGGCCTCCGTCGAGTTCCAGCCGGCGTAGCGGGCGTCGAGCGGACCTGACAGAGCCTTGTCCTCGATCATCCTGGCAGCTGCCTTGAGGCCACGGGCGCAAGCGTCCATGCCGCCGATATGGGCGACCAGCAGGTCCTCAGGGTCAAGCGACTGGCGGCGCAGCTTGGCGTCGAAATTGGTGCCGCCCGTCTTGAAGCCGCCGCCCAGCAGCACCTGGTAATAGGCCAGCGCCATCTCGGGCACGTTGTTGGGGAACTGATCGGTGTCCCAGCCCGACTGATAGTCGTTGCGGTTCATGTCGATGGAGCCGAAGATGCCGAGCGCATTGGCGGTCGCCAGCTCGTGTTCGAAGGAGTGGCCGGCCAGGATCGCGTGACCCTGCTCGATGTTGACCTTCACCTCCTTCTCCAGCCCGTACTTCCTCAGGAAGCCGTAGACGGTGGCGACGTCGTAATCATACTGGTGCTTGGTCGGCTCCTGCGGCTTCGGCTCGATCAGGATGGTGCCGGTGAAGCCGCTTCTGTGCTTGTAGTCGACGACAAGGTTGAGGAAACGGCCGAGCTGGTCGAGCTCGCGGCCCATGTCGGTGTTGAGCAGTGTCTCATAGCCCTCGCGGCCGCCCCACAGCACGTAGTTCTCGCCCTTGAGGTGTTTGGTGACGTCGATGCAGTGCTTCACCGTCGCTGCCGCATAGGCAAAGACGTCGGGATCGGGGTTGGTCGCGGCGCCAGCCATGAAGCGGCGGTTGGAGAACAGATTGGCAGTGCCCCAGAGCAGCTTGACGCCGGTCTTGGCCATCTTGGCTTCGAAATGGTCGGCGATCTCGTCGAGGCGCTTTGCGCTCTCGGTAAAGTTGGCACCCTCGGGCCGCACGTCGGCGTCGTGGAAGCAGTAATAGGGAACGCCGAGCAGCGAGAACAGCTCGAAGGCCACGTCAGCCTTCAGCTTGGCGTTCTCCATCGTCTCGCCGAACCCAGTCTTTGCAAACCAGGGCCGCTCGAAGGTCTGGCCGCCGAACGGATCGCCGCCCGGCCAGGCGAATGTGTGCCAATAGGCGACGGCGAAGCGCAGATGGTCTTCCAGCCTTTTGCCCAGCACCACCTCGTCGGCGTTGTAGTGGCGATAGGCCAGCGGATTGGTGCTGTCGGGGCCTTCGTAGCGGACAGGCTTGATGTCGCCGAAATAGCCGGTGCTCATGTGAGAACTCCTTTCAGTGAGTACGCATGACCGCCCCTCACGGGGCAGTCGCCGAATTTCCGTATTCGATTACCTGAGACGTAATTGGTTTCAGTCGTAGCTGCTGCGAAAAGGGTCGCGTTGTCAAAGACGAACCTGACGGAGAGCAGAAATGACCGACTACAACGCCATCGCCGAAGCCTACTTCGCCGCCTGGAACGAAACCGATGCGGCCGCCCGCAAGGCGCTTGTCGACGCTGCCTTCACCCCGGGCGTGAGCTATCGCGACCCGATCATGCAGGGCGACGGCCACGCTGGCATCGATACGCTGATCGCGGGCGTGCACAGCCAATTCCCCGGCTTCCGCTTCAAGCTGAAGGGCAAGGCCGATGGCTTCGGCGACAACATCCGCTTTTCCTGGTGCCTCGGCCCTGACGGCGCGGAAGCCGTGATCGAAGGCTCCGACTTCGCCACCCTGAAGGACGGGCGCCTGAGCCTCATCACCGGCTTCCTCGACAAGGTGCCGGGCTGATCTGGCCTGGGCGTTCACATCGTCCCCCGGATCGCCGGATAGAGCTTGCGGTAACGCTGGTAGGCCTCGTCATAGGCGCCTGCCAGCGCCGCCACCGGCTCGATGGTTTCGGCAGTTGCAGGCGGCGTGCAGACCTGGTGCGGGTCGGCGCCTTCGGCTGCGATGAGACCGAGGCGCGCGGCCCCGAAGGCCGCGCCGAAATCGCCGTCGGCAGGTATGTCGACTGGCAGGCCGAGTGCGGTGGCGATCGACTTCAGCCAGTAACGCGAACGCGAGCCGCCGCCAATGGCGGTCACGCGTGTCAGCGTCGTTCCGGCCGTGGCCAGGGCTTCGAGGCTGTCACGGAAAGCAAAGGCCACACCTTCGAGCACGGCCTGGGTCAAGCCCGCGCGGTCGATCTCATGGGCGAGACCAGTGAAGGAGCCACGGATCGCCGCATCGTTGTGCGGGGTTCGCTCGCCTGAGAGATAGGGCAGGAAGCTCACGCCCGAGGGCGCGCGCAGATCGTCGCCGAGTTCGCGTGTCAGCTCGGCCGCGTCCTTGCCCGTGATGGTGCTCAGCCAGTTGAGCGAATCCGTCGCCGACAGGATGACGCCCATCTGATGCCAAGCATTTGGCAGCGCGTGACAGAAGGTGTGCACGGCACTTTCCGGATTGGGCAGATAGGCGCCGTTGGCGGCAAACAGCACACCAGAAGTGCCCAATGACACGAAGGCAGCACCTGGCTTGACCGTGCCCATGCCGCAGGCTGAAGCCGCATTGTCGCCGGCACCGCCTGCGATCGCCACGCCCTGCCCCATGCCCCATTTCGCCGCCAGTTCGCTGCGCAACGTGCCTGCCTTCTCGGTGCCCTCGACCAGCGACGGCATGTGCTCGATACCGAGGTCGGTGGCGGCCAGAAGCGCCGGAGACCAGCGCCGCACTGCCACGTCGAGCCAGGACGTACCGGCGGAGTCGGACATCTCGGAAATGTATTCGCCCGACAGCCAGAACCGCAGGTAGTCCTTGGGCAGCAGCACTTTCGCCACCCCTGCAAAAATTTCGGGCTCGTGGGCCTTCACCCAGGCAAGCTTGGGGGCAGTGAAGCCGGGGAAAACGATGTTGCCGGTGACCTTGCGAAATCGCGGATCGGCATCGAGGCTGGCCGCCGCGGCAAAGCTGCGCGTGTCGTTCCAGAGGATGCAGGGGCGCAGCACCTTGCCCGCGACATCGAGCAGCGTCGCGCCATGCATCTGGCCCGACAGGCCGATGCCGCGCACAGCGGCCATTTCCCGCGGATGTGCCGCCTTGAGCTCGGCGATTGCCTCCTCGGTGGCGCGGATCCAGTCGGCGGGATCCTGCTCGGACCAGCCGTGATGCGGCCTGGAGACATCGAGCGAACCGTGGCCGGAACCTGATATCTTCTGGTCGGCGTCCATCAGCAGCGCCTTCACGCCTGACGTGCCGAGATCAAGCCCGAGATACATGCCATTCCTCCCGAATGAGCGACGCGGACGCTGGTTGCGCCCATCCTCTCACGCACTGGCCGGCCTTCATCACCAACAGGTGAAAACGGCTAAGCCAACATCCCGTTCCTCCGACGGACGCTGCTTATTAGCAAACATTGCGGGGTCGGGTCGATATTTATTTCGGAACTCGTAAAAAATAAATCGAACGCCTCGCTGGCGCGCTTTCGACCTCAGTCAGCCATGCGCCAGAAGTGCAGCGCGCTGGACGAACAGGCCTGACAGCGGGCTTGCCGGCCGCGCCTGGTTGCGCGCGGAGGCGAGCTTCACGGCAAGCGCATCGTTGCCGTCGCGCAATGCCGCCACGATCAGCGTCAGATCGATCACGTCGCGCTGGGCGTGGCTGCCGCCAAAGCGGTGGGCGATGGCCCTCACCGGCTCTAGCAGCCGGACGGTCTCGCCATAGCGCCCTTCACCAAAGGCCTTGATCGCCAGTGAAACGGGATGGCCAACATCCCTTGTGAAGGCGGCATTGTCGTCATCGCGGGCGATCGCCTCGCGCTGGGCATAAAGCATCGCCTTCGCAGGCGCTTCGAGCCCGGCGCCGACAAAGGCCATCATCGCATGCGCATCGTTGAAGGCGTAGTTGCCGGCGGCCGCCTTGGGTGCCCAATTCGCGGCAAGACTGGCCCAGCGGCCGCCGACATCGACGCCGCTGAGATTGAGCCGCCACAGGATCGCCGAGGCGTCGACCATGTTGAGCGCCAGCTTCGACTGCGCGCCGTAGATCGGCCCGTCATAAAGCGCCAGCACCTCGCCCGTCTCGCCGAGGTCGTAGTGAAACAACGCCAGGTGCCACCAGTTGTGAACCTGAAGAAAGCTATCCTTCGTCCAGGCTTCGGTGTTGCCGCGCATCCAGGCGATGCCATCGCGCTGGCGGCTCTGCATCTCCATCACATGCGCCACCGCATGCTGGGCCCAGCCGTCGCGCGGTTCCAGCCCGACCGCCTCGCGCCCCAGCGCTTCGGCACGCGCATAATCGCCCATCTCCTCGAAGCCGAAGGCCTGCATGCCAAGGATGGCGTGATAGCCGGGCATGCCGCTGTCCCACGCGGGCATCGCCCTGGCGATACGGTCGCGCAGCATCGGGGCATTGCCGGTGAAGAAGTCGATCTGGTGTCCGGCCTGCAGCGCCAGGGCATCGGTGGGATGCTCCGCCGTCAATTCTGCGAGGATATGGCCTGCATCGTGCCAGTGCCCGTCGGCAAGACGGCCGAGGGCCGCGACATGCGCCTGTTCGCGGGCCGTTGCCGCGAGCCCGGCAGCGACTGCATGGCAGTCCCGCGCGATCGCCATCGCCTCGCGTTCGGTGGACAGGCCATAGAGCCAGCCCTTCAGCACATGCGCCATGACGAAGTCGGGCGCGTCAGCAATCGCCTTGTCAGCCGAGCCGACCGGATCGCCTACGAAGCGCTGGAGTTCGCTTACCCCGCGCTCGTAATGGGCGGCGGCAGTCTCGTCCGCCCCTGAAAGCGTGAGCCCGAGCCGATCCTTCATCACGGCCAATAATCCTCAGTGCCCCGAGCGCGCGGCAGCCGCGGCAATGCCCGCGCCGACCAGCAGCGTGCCCCCGGTGCGGTTGAAGATGCGGATCGCACGCGGATTGGACACCACGCTGCGGGCACGAGCTGCCACCAGCGCGTAGCCGAAGGCATTGGCAAAGGCGAGCGTCAGGAAGGTCAGCTCAAAGATCAGCATCTGCGTCCAGAAATCGCCGTTGCGGTCAAGGAACTGCGGCAGGAACGCGACGAAGAAGGTGATGCTCTTGGGGTTCAGCGCCGTGACGATCCAGGCATGCGCCATCATCTTGACGGCGGACGCGGCATCGGTGCGCGGCTTGGCGTCGAGCGTGCCGCCGGCGCGGAACAGCTTGATGCCGAGATAGATAAGGTAGGCCGCACCGATCCACTTGACGATTGTGAAGACTGTTGCCGAGGCTGCAAGCAGCGCGCCGATGCCCAGCATCGAAAGCGTCATGGCGGTGAAATCGCCCAGCGCCACGCCGACGGCCATCGGTAACGCCGTGCGCCAGCCCTGGCCGAGCGCATAGGATACGACCAGCAGGATCGTGGGGCCAGGAATGACGAGAAGCACCGCGGACGCAGCAGCGAAGGCGGCCCAGCTTTCAAACGACATGACAACTCTCCTTCATTGGAAGCGGGATCAAGCTCCGGCTCCGCGCGCTTGTAAAGCCCTTAACGGGCGGCACGTCATATTCACTCTTTCTCAACCATGAATGGTGAAAATGCCGCCTATTGGTCGGACTTCGCCATGCATCCGATCCCTGTACAACGAGTGGAATTGTGCCGTGTCGAAATCGCCTGCTTCGCCGGTCTCCGGCCCGAACGACCGCCCCGAACCCATGATCGCATCACGCCGCAAGGTGCTGTTCGGCCTCGGCGCCGCCGGCCTGCTCGCCGGTTGCAGCCGCAGCATGGATTTCGAACTTCCGGCCATGGGCCTGGACACCACGTCAACCGGTTCGATCCGTCCGCAGATCAGCGTCGACAAGCAGGTCACCGGCCCCGAGGTGATGTATGCCTCGTTCACCGACGAGGGCTTCACCTTGCCTGAGGTGCCCTACAAGAAGGTCGATCCCAAATATCGCCGCCAGATCGTGGTCGATCCGACTGGCGAGGCTCCTGGTACCATCGTCGTCAAGCTCGACGAACGTTTCCTCTATCTCGTCCAGCCCGGTGGCGAGGCCATCCGCTACGGCGTCGGCATCGGCCGCGACGGCTTCCGCTGGTCCGGCCGCGCCAACATCCAGTACGGCAAGAAGTGGCCGACCTGGACACCGCCGCGCGAGATGATCGCGCGCAAGCCGGAGCTCGTGAAGTGGGCCGGCGGCCAGCCCGGCGGCCTCGACAATCCGCTGGGTGCGCGTGCGCTCTACATCTTCCAGAACGGCCAGGACACCGGCTACCGCGTCCACGGCTCACCGGAATGGTGGAGCATCGGCCAGGCCATGTCTTCGGGCTGCGTGCGCCTGATCAACCAGGACATCATCGACCTCTACAGCCGCGTCAACGGCAAGACCCCTGTCGTCGTCGGCTGAGCCTGTGCCGGGAAATCCGTTTCCCGGCGTAACAGCTTCAATCTAGCTCGATCTGCCCATTGCGTCCTGAGATAAGAAGGGCGAATGTGCCGAAAAACGGCACCCTTGGGAGGACGACCACCATGCCCTCGACATTCGTGATAGCCCAGGGCGGCGGGCCTACCGCTGTCATCAACCAGACGATGGCGGGCGCGGTGCTCGAAATCCGTCGCCGCCACCCCAAGGCGCGCATACTGGGCTCTCGCCACGGCGTCCGCGGCATTCGCGACGGCGATTATGTCGACCTCACCGACATTGCCGAGGAGCAGCTCCTGCGCATCGCTGCAACCCCGAGTGCCGCGCTCGGCAGCACCCGCGACAAGCCCGACGCCGCCTATTGCGACGTGATCCTCGAAGGCCTCAAGAAGGCCGACGCGCAGGCCTTCATCTATATCGGCGGCAACGACACCGCCGGCACCCAGCAGATCCTGAGCGATGCTGCCCAAGGCAGCATCGCCTTCGTGCATGCGCCCAAGACCATCGACAACGACCTTGAGGAAAACGACCACGTGCCGGGCTTTATCTCGGCCGCCGAATTCGTCGCCGGGGCCTTCCTGTCGGTCGACCTCGATTTCCGCGCCCTGCCCGGCATCTATGTCGGCATCGTCATGGGCCGCCATGCCGGTTTCCTCACCGCCGCCGCCGCTGCCTGGCGCCAGGATGACGATGACGGCCCGCACCTCGTCTACGTGCCCGAGCGCGCCTTCTCTGTGCCGCGCTTCATCGACGACGTGAAGGCATCGCTCGCCCGCCACCGCCGCTGCGTCGTTGCCGTCTCTGAAGGCGTTACGACAGAGGACGGCCGCGCGCTGGTCGAGAGCATCGTGCCGGCGGACAAGCTGGAACGCGACGCCCACGGCAATATCAAGCTGTCGGGCAGCGATCTGCCGCGTGCTTTCGAACAGGCGCTGGCCGAAGGCCTGCCCGGCAAGCGCGCCCGCGTCGATGCGCTGGGCTACATGCCGCGTGGCTATATCGGCGCGGTCAACGCCGTCGATGCACAGGAAGCCTTTGACGCCGGCGCCTTCGCCGTCGAGGCGGCCGACAAGGGCGGCGGTTCGGTGGCGCTGAAATATGAAAACGGCAAGACAGTGATCCGCCTGGTGCCGCTCGCCAATGTCGCCGGCAAGACACGCCACATGCCCGACGACTTCATGCTGAAAGACACCAACCACCTGTCGGAAAAGGGCATGGACTATCTGCGCCGGCTGGTGCCCGGCCACTTCAATATCGGCAGGCCTTTCGTTTGATCCGCCGCCCCGGCTGGTTCTCGAAAAGCATCGTCGACACCACGACGACGATGCTGACCGAGCCATTCGTCACCGATTATTGCCGCGCCAACATCTGGCATGTGCGCGGCAACGACATTGACCTGCTGGTCGACACCGGCATGGGCATCTGCCCGCTTGCGCCCGAAATCGAGACGCCACAGGGCAAGCCGCTGCTCGCTGTCGCCACCCACGTCCATCTCGACCATGTCGGCTCGCTGCATGAATTTGCCTGGCGTGCTGGCCCGCGCATCGAGGCTTCATTCTTTGAAACGATGCCGGACGAGGCCACCTACGCCAACATGTTCCGCAACTTCCCCGGTGCGGTTTCGGAGTTGCCTTGCCCGGACTGGCACTCGGCCGACTACATGATCGCGCCGGCGCCACTTCAGCGCCTGCTCGACGAGGGCGACGTCATCGATCTCGGCGACCGCAGCTTCACCGTGCTGCACCTGCCCGGACATTCGCCCGGGTCCATCGGCCTGTTCGACGAACTTAACGGCACGCTGTTTTCGGGCGACGCCATCCATGGCGGCTTCCTGGTCGACGACATGCCGGATTCCAACCGCACAGCCTATTGCGCCACCATGCGCCGGCTCATTGGCCTGCCGGTTCGCATCGCTCACGGCGGCCACGCCGACAGCATCGACGGAACCAGGATGCGCGAGATCGCAGAGGATTATCTGAGACGGAATGAGGAATAAGGGTCTTCAAATTGCGCCAAGCCCCCCTCGCCGGTGAGGGGGACCTACTTGCATGGTAGAGATCAACGACCCGCTGGATGTCAGCCCAGCCCCTCCTCGAACCCGCTGATCGCCTTGACCTCGAGGAAGTCCTCAAGCCCCCATTTGCCGCCCTCGCGGCCGAGGCCCGACTGCTTGTAGCCGCCGAAGGGGCTGCCATAGGGGCGGTCGGTGCCGTTGATCTGCACCATGCCGGCCCTGAGCTTGCGCGCGACACGCTGGGCGCGCGCCTTGTCCGCCGACTGCACATAGGCCGACAGGCCGTAGGGCGTGTCATTGGCGATGGCGATTGCCTCCTCTTCGGTCTCGAACGGGATCATGGCCAGCACCGGGCCGAACACCTCCTCACGGGCGATACGCATCTCGTTGTTGACGTCGGCAAAGACCGTCGGCCGCACGAAATAGCCACGGTTAAAGCCCTCGGGACGGCCGATGCCGCCGGCAACGACACGCGCGCCTTCCTTGATGCCGGCCTCGATCAACCCCTGCACCTTGTCGAACTGCATTTCCGAGACCAGCGGGCCAATATGGTCGCCATCTTCAGAAGGATCGCCGACCTTGACCGTCGCGGTGTATTTCGCGGCGATGTCGACAGCCTTGTCGTAGACCGGGCGCTCGACCAGCATTCGCGTCGGCGCATTGCACGACTGGCCGGTGTTTTCGAAGCAGTGGGCGAGCCCCCGCGTCACCGCATCCACCAGATCGACGTCGGCGAAGACGATGTTGGGTGACTTGCCGCCAAGCTCCAGCGTCACGCGTTTGACCGTCTCGGAAGCTGCCTTGGTCACGGCAACGCCGGCGCGGGTCGAGCCGGTGAACGACATCATGTCGATACCCGGATGGCGTGACATCGCCTCGCCGACGCTAGGACCGTCGCCATTGACCATGTTGAACACACCGGCCGGGAAGCCCGCTTCCTCCATCATCTCGGCAAAGACGATGGACGACATCGGCGCGATTTCGGACGGCTTCAGCACCACCGTGCAGCCGGCGGCAAGTGCGGGCACCACCTTCAGCGTCACCTGGTTCATCGGCCAGTTCCATGGCGTGATCAGGCCGCACACCCCGATCGGCTCGCGCACGATGCGCTCGCCGGGGTTCTTCTCGTCCAGCGGTTCCTCGAACTCGAAACGCTGCAGCACCTCGATGAAGCTCTTGATGTGACCGGCTCCGCAGGCCGCCTGGGATTCGAGCGCCAGCTTCATCGGCGCGCCCATCTCGGCCGAGATGGCATTGGCCATGTCGCGCATGCGCCTGTTGTAGGCGGCGAGCAGCTTTTCGAGCAGGGCAAGCCGCTCCTTGCGGCTCGTCGTGCTCCACGACGGAAAGGCGCGCTGTGCGGCCTCAACGGCCTTGTCGACATCGGCGGCGGAACCCAACGAAATCACCGCAAAGGGCTGCTCGTCGGCAGGATTGATAACCTCGAGCTCCTTCGCCACATCGGGCGCGACCCACTTTCCGTCAATGAAGAACTTCGTCTTGCGCAGCATGGCAGGCTCCCTGTTTGACAGTGTTCTAGACCGGCGCATGCGACAGCCGTGTCCTGAATCCGACCGCATTTTTAGGCCGGCAACCTTCGAGCGGGAAGACCTGGGTCAGCGTTTGCCAACCGGTGCCACAATGTCAGTAGGTTTTGCTAATCTTGGGGGCGCCGGGTGGATCGTACGCAGCGTTACCCTTATAAGCCCCCCTCCATCGAGGCCAGTTGCATGTCCATCACAGGTTCGCGTCGCCAAGCGGCGATCGCCTTCATCTTCGTCACCGCCGTTCTCGACATCGTCGCCATGGGCATCATCATTCCGGTGTTGCCCTCGCTGATCGAGGAGTTCGCCGGCTCCAACGCCGATGCCGGCTGGATCAATGGCGTGTTCGTGGCGCTTTGGGCCGGCATGCAATTCGTCTGCTCGCCGATCATCGGTTCGCTGTCCGACCGTTACGGCCGCCGTCCGGTCATCCTGCTGTCGACCGCGGGCCTCGCCGCCGACTATGTGCTGATGGCGGTGGCGCCAAACCTGTGGTGGCTGGCGCTCGGCCGCATCGTCGCAGGCGTCACCTCGTCGAGCTTCACCACGGTCTTTGCCTACATGGCCGACATCACCCCGCCGGAGGGCCGCGCCCGCGCCTACGGCCTGATCGGCGCTGCCTTCAGCGCCGGTTTCGTCGCCGGCCCGTTGATGGGCGGCTTCCTTGGCGAAATCTCGCCACGCGCACCCTTCTGGGTGGCGGCTGCCATGAGCGGCCTTGCGTTCCTGTATGGCGCCTTCGTCCTGCCGGAGTCGCTCGCGCCCGAAAAGCGCATGCCTTTCGCATGGCGCCGCGCCAATCCGTTCGGCGCGATGATGCTGCTGCGCTCGCATCCCGAGCTCACCGGCCTCGCCTCGGTGACCTTCCTCCTGCACTTCTCCCACCACGTCTTCTCGGCGGTTTTCGTGCTTTATGCCGCCTTCCGCTACAACTGGCATGCCTGGGAAGTGGGCGTGTTGCTTGCCATGGTCGGCGTGCTCGACATGATCGTCCAGGGCCTGATCGTCGGCCCTGTCGTCAAGCGCTTCGGCGACCGGGCGACCATGGTGTTCGGCCTGTTCGGCGGCGCCATCGGCCTCGCCCTTATGGGCTTTGCGCCGACAGGTATCTGGTTCACTGTGGCGATGATCCCCAACGCGCTGTGGGGTCTGGCCATGCCGACGACCCAGTCGCTGATGACCCAGCGTGTCTCCGAATCCGAACAGGGCCAGTTGCAGGGCGCCAATATGAGCGTCGCCAGCATCGCCGGCGTCGCCTCGCCGCTGTTCTTCGGCGCGCTCTATGCCTGGACGGTGCGCGACGGCACGCCGATGCCCTTCCCGGGTCTCGCCTTCTACATCGCCGCAGCCGTCCTGCTGTTTGCGGCCATTGTCGGCTGGATCGTGGCACGCAAAGCCACGCGTGCCGAAGAGGCCACCTCCGAAGCAGTCTGAAACCTCAGGTCAGCGCCACGATGATCGGTCCCATGATGGTCAACAGGATGTTGCCGATCGCATAGGGCACGGTGAAGCCCAGCGCCGGGGCCGAGCTTTCGGCCACGTCGCTGGCGGCAAGCATCGCCGCGTCCTGCGTCTGCGCACCGGCCAGCGCGCCGAACAGCAGCACCGGGTCGACCTTCAGCAAGTAGTGCCCGACCAGAAGGCCCACCAGCTGCGGCACAAGCGTGACCACCACGCCTGCGCCCAGAAGCAGAGCCCCGTTGGCGGCAAGGGCGGCTACCGCTTGCGGGCCGGCCGTCAGTCCGACCAGCGCGCAGAAGGTCGCCAGTCCGAAGTCCCACATGATCTGGGTCGCCGCCAGCGGCACGTTGGAGCGCTCCGGATGGCGTGAATGCCACCAGCCGAACACCAGCCCGGCGACAAGCGCACCGCCACCCGCGGACAGGGTGATCGGCAGCCCATTGACCATCAGTGTGGCGAGGCCGATCAGCGCCCCGCAAAAAAGCCCGGCGGCGAGAAACGAGATATCCGAGCGCTTTCCGGTGTTCACGCTCTCGCCGACATGCGGCAGCGCCTCCTCAAGCCGCTCCGGCGGGCCGGCAAGACTCAGAATGTCGCCCGGCAGCAGCACGGTTTGCGCCGTCACCGGGACTTCCTGTGTCTGGCGTTTGATGCCGCGCAGGAAGATGCCGCGCCCGGCATCGCCGAGCAGCTGCACCGCCTCGGCCAACGTCTTGCCGGCGAAGCGCTGGGCAATGACCACCTCGGCGCCGTGGCCCAGGAGATCGCGCACCAGCTCGTCCGCCACCACCTCCTTGCCGATGCGCGGCGCCGCCCGGACGATCGCCGGACGGTAGCCTTGCAGGGCGATCAGGTCGCCACGTTTCAGCTCCAGATCGGGCGACAGCTCCACATCCTTGCCGTGGCGCCTGACGCGCTGGACCGAAACCAGCGAGCCGATGCGGTCGCGCAATTGCGTGATGGTTGCCCCGTCGGCTGCGTCGACGCGAAAGGCGCGCGCGACGAGCGAACGCACGTCGAGCAGCTGCCCGCCGCCGACCGCCACCTGCGCTTGCTCGGCGTCGAACCTGTGGCCTTCCTCCCTGAGGTCGATGCCGATCAGCCGCGGCCCAAGCTGCGAGCAGAACAGGATGACGCCGATGGTGCCGAACACATAAGTCAGCGCAAACGCCACCGCCGCCTGCCCTTGCGCATCGAGCAACGCATCCTGCGACAGCCCGAGACCGCTCAGTGCGCCATAGGCGGTGCCCAGCATCGCCGTCTCGCTGAGGCTGCCGGCCGCCAGCCCGATCGTACTGCCCTGGTCGAGGCCGAGCAGCCGCCCCATGGAAAGCGCCGTCACCAGCCCGGTGGCCGTGACGACAAGAGCAATCGCGGCCAGCGGCAATGTGCGACGCCCGAGCGAGGAGAAGAATTGCGGCCCGCTCTGGAAGCCGACGGCGAAGACAAACAGCAGGAACGCCACCGACTTGAGCGTCGGCGAAAGCTCCGGTACCGCCCCGCCGAGGATCGCACCCAGAATTGTCCCGACGATCAAGGTGCCGGCGGCATTGCCGAAGGAGAAATCGCCAAGCTTGAGGCGCCCCAGGCGAACGCCCAACGCAACCGTGAGAAACAGCATGGCCTCGGGCGATTGCACGATCGGCCGCAACACTTCCAGCATTGGTTCCCCCGCCCCGAAACCCGAACGCCCCTATCGGGCAAGGACCATGGCGAAATAGCCACCGACGGTCAGCAGCACGCCCGACACCGCATAGGCCACCGGAAAGCCAAGCCATGGCACGTTGCTGTCGGCCTCCTTGGCCGCTTCGCGCGCCGGTCCCGAATGGCTGCGCGCGCCGGCCGTCGCCCCCATCAGCAGCGCCGCATTCATCTTGAAGACGTGATAGCCGACGATCCACACGACGATCGGCGGGATGGTGCAGGCAAGGAAACCCAGGATCAGGATCTTGAGGGCGAGATCACCAGTGATTTCCGACATCAGCCCGGCCCCGGCATTCACCCCGACGATGGCAACGAAGACGATCAGCCCCATGTCCTCGAGGATGTTGCGGGCGGCATTCGGCGTGTTGCCAAAATAGCGGAGCCGCGACGAGATCGACGAGACGATGATGCCCGACAGCAGCAGGCCGCCGGCATTGCCAAGGCCGACCGAGGCGCCGAAGGCGGGAAACTGTATCGCCCCGATCAGAAAGCCCAGGATCATGCCGACCGAGAGCGTGACCAGATCGGTCGAGGTGTTGTGCCGGGCAATGACGCCGAGGATCTTTCCCGCTTCGTCCACCGCCGGCCTGAGCCCGGTCACATAGAGCACGTCGCGGCGCTGCAGCTTGACGTCGCGGCCGATCGGCTGCGGATGGCCTGCCCGCTCCAGCCTTGTCAGCTGGATCTGGCCGGCCAGATCGTTGGTCTGCAACTCGCCCAGCTTCCTGCCGATCATGTCCTTCTGGGTCACCAGGATTTCGGCCTGATCGATGGGAATGTTGAGAACACGATTGCCAGGAACCTCCGGGCCGATCACCCCCATGTTGCTGGTCAGGTTTTCGGCTGCGCCGCCGAGAGCGACGATGTCGCCGAGCTTGAGAACGAGTTCGGGATCGGCGCCCAGCAATTCGTCCTGCCGCCGCACATTGAGGATCGCATACTCAGGATACCTGGCGCGGAACTGCCGGATGGTCTCGCCGGCCGTACCCGAATTCTCCAGGAGATAGGCTCGCGTGCCATAAGGCTGGAATGCGGTCAGGCCGGGGTCGTCGGCATTGCTGACGCCGTGCTCGGCCTCGTATTTCCGGGCCTCGACCTTGGCGTCCAGACCCCACCAGCGCGGCAGGTACTTGCACAGAAGCACGATACCGACAGTGCCCCAGATATAGGTGATGCCGTAGGACAGCGCGATCATCGCGCTCACCTGCTGGGCGCTGCCGCCGGCAGGCGGCACCACCATGCCCGAGGTCACCGCCTGCTCGGCCGAGCCGATGGCTGCCGACATGGTGTTGGAGCCGGCCAGGATGCCGCCGGCGGTGCCCGTCGGCAGGTCGAGGTAACGCACCCCGAACACAACGATCGCCAGTGCCAGGCCGCATGAGATCACCGCCAGCGTCACATATTTGAACGCATCGGCATTGAGCGAGTTGAGGAAGGACGGCCCGACACGCAAACCGACGCCGTACATGAACAGATAGTAGAACAGCGACTTGGCAAAATCGTCGAGCTTGAAGGTGACGCCAAAGGAAGCCGCCAGCGCAGAGATGCCGGCTCCCACCACGATGGCGCCGGCCACCGAGCCGAGCCCATAGCCCTTGATGGTGAAGCCGCCGGCCCACACTGCCAACCCGACCACCAGGAACAGCAGCACAAACGGGTTGGCCGCCAGATATTGCAGGAAAGAGACCATAACACATCCCTCGCAGTCGAGCCTGCGCTTGGGCCGCGCAGGCTCGTGCCGGCTTCATTCAGCTCAGGTGACGGCACCGCCTAGCACTTGCTCACCGTCGCGGTGTGATGCTCATGCAGCTTGGGCGGCGTCGAGGTGCCGCCATGCTCCTTCAGCCAGTTGCAGGCATTGATGATGTCCTTGGCGAGCCCATTGATGACGTTGCGGTTGAGATGCGGCCGCACCACGATGCGCAGGCTGTTCACCGTCTCGGCATTGGGTGGCATCGAATAGGCCGACAGCACCCAACCACGCTCGCGCACCTTGGACGAGACGTCGAACTCGTTGAAGTTCTTGAACTTGTCCTTTAGCGTCAGCGCCACGACAGGAATGCGCTGAGTGTCGTTCATGATGTCGAAATAGCCGCTCGCCACCAGCGCATCGCGCAGATGCTGGGCGTTTTCGACCGTATGCTGCATGATCTCGCGATAGCCGTCGAAACCAAGCCGGACGAAGGCGTAATACTGATAGGCGATCTGGGCCGCGTTGCGGCTGAAATTGAGTGTCGCCGTCGGCATCTCGCCGCCGAGATAATTGACGTAGAAGATCAGGTCCTCGTTGAAGACGGAGCGTTCGCGGAAGATCACCCAGCCGAGCCCCGGTGGCACGAGACCGTATTTGTGGCCGGATGCGTTGATCGACTGCACCCGCGGCAGGCGGAAATCCCACTTGTAATCGGGGTAGAGGAACGGATTGACGAATCCGCCCGAAGCGCCGTCGATATGCATCGGAATGTTGATGCCGGTGCGTTTTTCATAGGCGTCGAGCCAGTCGTGGATTTCCTGGAAATCGTCGTCCTCGCCGGTGAAGGTCTGGCCGGCGATGGCGACGACAGCGATGGTGTTTTCATCGACCAGCTTGTCGAGATGCTCAGTGGTCAGGCGGTAGTTGCCGGGCTTCAGCGGCGCGATGCGCGGCTCGACGTCGAAATAGCGCAGGAACTTCTTCCACACGATCTGGACGTTGCCGCCGGTGACCATGTTCGGCCTGGTGGCGTCCTTGCCGGCAGCCTCGCGCGCCTGCCGCCAGTTCCACTTGTGCGCAAGCCCGGCCAGCATGCAGGCTTCCGACGATCCGACTGTCGCGGTACCATAGGGTTCGACACCCTTGGGGCCGTTCCACAGCTCATGCAGCCAGCGCACCATGCGCTGCTCCATGGCAAACAGCTGCGGATACATGTCGTGGTCGATGTAGTTCTTGAGGAAATGCTCGCGGCCGATCTCAAGCGCCTCGGGCTCGGTGAAGGTGGTGACGAAAGACGACAGGTTCATCACCGGGTTGGCGTCGGACCAGGCCTCGCTGTTGACGATCGCCTTGGCGGCGAAGGCCGAGATGCCATTGCGCGGGAAATGATCCTCGGAAATCTCTTCGTTGAACTCGTCGTAAAGCCGCTCAAAGGGGGACCGGTTGCTCATAAGACTACTCCTTTGCAGATGCCGGAAGGACGCTCAGGCGAAAGGGTTCGGCCGCGAAGGCCGCTTGAAAACCTCAGAGAATGGCAGGGGGGCCGCCCGATCGGGCGGCGGGGTTCAACTTGGCCGCTCCTTGAGCGAACGGTAGTGAACATGACGCAGGAAGTTGATCATTGCAGCCTCCTCTCAGTTCGACAGAAGTCGAAAGATTAGAATTCCAGCACGTAACTTTCCAAGATCAGGCCCGATGTTGCGCATCGAAAGCCGGGCTGTCCAGCACAAATTAACCAGACATGACCTGTGCTTAACGATCCATCGCCACAGCGATGTGACGATTTTGTACGACGCGCTTCCCGGCAACGGCAGGCGTTACAACGCGAAAATGGGCGGATCAACGATGGTCGCTGACCGGTACTTTCGTCACAACCAGGAGAGCTTGAATATGAGGCCAAGCGGCTGGCCAATGGGTGGCGCAGCCGCATCGCGCGCGATCCCAAGCGCGCTGGTCAGTTCCGCTCGACCGGCTTCGAGCGCATGCGCGAGACGGTTTCACGTTCAGCCCGCTTGCAACGCATCGGCGGCAGTCCACGATCCATCAGCGCCATGTCCTCCAGCACCATGTCGCCCATGCGCTTGAAGGCGACGTCGAGCGCGCCTGCCCGGTGGGCGGAGCGCAGGAAGCCCTTGAGCCTGCGCACCGGATGATCGAGCGCCAGCGGCTCCTCGGGAAAGACGTCGCTGGCAGCCACGATGTGACCGCTGCGCACGGCTTCGATCAGATCGGGAAAATCGACCACGCCGGCTCGGCTGAGCAGGATGAGGGCTGCTCCCTTGCGCATGCGGGCGAAGGAATGCGCGTCGAGAAAACCCTGGTTCTCGCTGGTGACCGACGCCACCACAAAGACGACGTCGCTGCCCGACAGGACCTCGTGGAGCGATGCCGGTTCGACGCCATTTTCCCTGAGCACGGAAGGTGGCAGCCAAGGATCGTACGCCTTGACGCGGGTGCGGAAACCCAGAAGCAACCGGTTCAGCGCCTTGCCGAGATCGCCGAAGCCGATGAAGCCGATATCGGCCCCGGACAAGAGCCTAGCCGAAACGTTGCCGTCGGCACCCCAGAGTTCGCGGCCCTCGCGGAAGGCGAGGTCCGCATCGGTGATGCCGCGGGCAAGGTCGAGCGCAAGCCCGAGGCCAATCTCGGCCACCGGCTCGGCGAAGACCTGACCGGTCGTCACCACATGCACGCCGCGCGCAAACAGGTGATCGTAAGGCATGTTGTCGAGGAGATTGCTCTCGACATTGAAGATGCAGCGCAGCGACGCCATTGCCTGTAAGGTCTCGAGCGAAAGCGCCGGCTGGCCGATCAGATAGCGCGCGCGGCCGAGTACCTCGGGCGCGAGCCTTGAGATCTCCTCGGGCTCGACCTCCAGCACCTCGTTTTCGGCCCTGAGCTTCGCCAGCGCCGGAGGCGTGAAGATCAGTTCCAGCGTCCGTGGCCAGGGTGCTGAGAGGACAAGCGGCTTCTTGTTGTCTGGCATGCTTTGCTCTCCCGCCCGATGCACTCAGTGTTCGAGGCCCAGCGCCTCGATCAGGTGCTCGCCCGTGATCACCCGCTCGACCTCCTCGATGGTCGACTGTTTCGGATCGATGTTGTCAGCCACCACCTGGCCGCCGCGCATCACCACGATGCGGTCCACCACCTGGAAGACATGGTGGATGTTGTGGGCGATGAAGATGCAGGAATGGCCGGTGTCGCGCACCTCGCGCACGAAACGCAGCACCCCTTGCGTCTCGGCGACACCGAGATTGTTGGTCGGCTCGTCCAGGATGATGAGGTTGCTGTCGAAATGCATGGCGCGCGCAATCGCCACCGCCTGGCGCTCGCCGCCCGACAGCGCCCCGATCGGCGTGTTCGGCGGGATGTTCTTGCTGATGCCGACGCGCTTGAGCAGGGTGCGGGCCACCTCGTTCATCGTCTCGTGGTCGAGGCGGTTGAACAGGGCCGATCCCTTGATCGGCTCGCGGCCGAGGAACAGGTTGCGGGCGATCGACAGTTGCGGCACCAAGGCCGAGTCCTGGTAGATCGTCTCGATGCCGTTCTCGATGGCGTCGGTGGTGCTTTTCATCTGCACCTCCTTGCCCTTGACGAAGATCTGGCCGCTGGTCATCGGCACCGCCCCCGACAGCACCTTGATCAAGGTCGATTTGCCGGCGCCGTTGTCGCCGAGAAGGCCCACCACCTCGTGGGTGTTGACGGTCAGCGAGACGTCACGGAGCGCGTGGATGCGGCCGTAGAACTTGTTGATGTTCTGCATGCGGACGAGTTCTTCGGTCATCGCTCAGGTTCCCGCATTGTGACGGCGTTCGAGCCAGGAATGCAGCGCCATCATGCCAAGGATGATCGCGCCGATGAAGATGTTGTAGGCAAGTCCGGGCACGCCGATCATGACGATGCCGTTGCGCATGATGCGCAGGATGAAGATGCCAAGCACGGTGCCGATGATGGTGCCACGGCCGCCGGTCAGCACCGTGCCGCCGATCACCACCATGGCGATGACCTCGAGCTCGTAGCCGGTGCCGCTGTTGGGGTTGGCCGCCGAAGTGCGGATCGAGCTGATGATGCCGGCAAAGGCCGCCATCGCCGACGACAGCATGAACAGCGCGACCTTGGTGCGGTTGACGTTGACGCCGCGCGCCCTGGCCGCGTTGGGGTTGCCGCCGGACGCCTGGATCCAGTTGCCGGCCTTTGTCTGGGTGAGCAGGTAGTGGGCAAGGAAGGCAAACAGCGCAAACCACAGCAACGACATGTAGACGCGGAAGCCGCCGACATAGAACTCGCCGACCAGCAATTGCGCCAGCCACTGTCCCTCGGCGTTCCAGGTGCGCTGGGGGAAACCGTCGGTGATGTAGAGCGCCGAGCCGCGCGCGATCAACAGCATGCCCAGCGTCACCAGGAAGGATGGGATGGCAAGGCGGGTGACGAACCAGCCATTGACGAAGCCGATCAGCATGGCAAGGCCGATGGCGATCAGGAAGGCCAGCGGCAGCGGCGCAAGGCCGGTGTTGAACACCGTCCACATCACCACGGCCGACAGGCCGAACACCGAGCCGACCGACAGGTCGAACTCTCCCGAGGTCATCAAGAGCGTCATGGCCAGCGCGATCAGGCCAAGTTCGACCGTGAAGGCGAGCGTGTTGGAGATGTTCAGCGGTGACAGGAAGTCCGGATTGATCGACCAGAAGATCGCAATTTCCAGGATGAGCAGGACCAATGGCCCGAATTCAGGCTTCGCGACGAAGCGCTGCACTAGTGATCGATTGTCCATGACTGATCCGTGAAAGACGTTGGTCGTCAGGTGGAATGGCTGGCCGCGGGCGGCGTGGGGTGCGCACCGCGCAGGACACATGCCCTAGGGCTGGAGCGGCACTGGAACGGCTGCAGCAAGACCGAATGGCATCGTCGGAGATCCTCCGGCCCGGACATCCGGGCCGGAGGCTTGGCTGGCCTTATTTGCCCGACAGGATGTCGTCGTAGAGCTGCGCCCGGTCCTTTTCGTAGAGCGAGCCGACGATGATGTCGAAGCCGGGCGGGATCTTGCTGGCAGCCATCGCAGCCATGGACAGCGCCATGTAGCTGGTTGCCTGCGGGTCCTGCCACTGGGCGGCATTCACGTAACCTTCGAGCACCTCCTGGGTGGTGTCGCGCGAATTGCCCCAGCCGACGACGGGGATTTCGCCCGGTTTGACGCCAGCCTGGTCGAAGACCCGCTTGATCGAGCCGGTGACGAGGTCGCCGAGACCGATGATCGCCTTTACCTTGCCCTTGTTGGCGGTCAGGTAGTCGGCCATGCGGGTGATGATCTCCGCCTGGTCGAGCGTGGCGTCAGTAACTTCCCAAGTAATGTTCAGCGGCTTGAAGACGCTGGCGATGCCTTCTTCCTCCTGCACGCCATAGGTGGCGCCCGGAACCTCGACCGGCATCCAGACGAAGTCGCCTTCCTTCACCAGCTTCTTGTCGACCAGGTACTGCGCCCAGCCTCTGCCGAAGGCGACGTTGTTGCCGCCGACATAGGCGTTGAAGTTGGCGGTCGGATCGGGCGTGTTCATGTTGATGATCGGAATGCCCGCGGCGCGGGCTTCCTCCGCCACCTTGACCAGGCTGCCCGGATCCGGGCTCGAGGTCACGATGCCGGCCGCCTTGGCCGCGATCGCGGCGCGAATGGCCTCCTGATGCGCCGGCACGTCGCCGTTGTGGAACGACGTATTGACGGTGTTGCCGGTGTCGTCGGCCCACTGCTTGGCTCCCGCCAGGAAATAGGTCCAGACAGGGTCGGCGGGCGAGCCATGCGACACCCAGTAATATGTCTTCTTGGCCTGCGCATAAGCGGTCGTTGCCAGCCCGAGGCTGGTCGCCACCAGCGCCGCCGAGACGACGGCAATTGTCCTTTTCAGCACGGTTATTCTCCTCCTCATCCGGGGCGGGATGCCCCCGCTCCACTCCTCAATCCAACGACATCGCCGAGCGGCCCGAGATCAGGACGCCTGCACTGTCGTTGATGGATTGGCCCTCCACCGCCGCACAATTCCTCCGGTACGACGAATGATCAAAATGATGCTTTTTTACGATCATTTTGATGTTAGAAAAGTGGCGTAAGGTCAGATGTGAGTCAAGCGCGAATCCCGCGCGGCAGGCGTTTTGATGGCTCGAGATGGAAAGCCGGGATTTCAGCCCGCTGATGGGCACGCACAGATGCGCTGCCACGCCTCATTTTGAGGCACAGCACTCGTCGCCTGGTCTGGACAGTTGCTGCGCGAGCGGCCGATCAGACGGCGAAGAAACCGCCGTCGAACGGCAGCATCAGCCGCCCGCCGCCACGATCCACCAGCGTCAGCGTGTCGCCGGAAACGGTGATGTCGGCAATCTCGCTCCACCCCTGGGGCGGCACGACGGCGCCGAAGGCATAGCGGATGACCGTGCACCCCGCGCCAAGTTCGACTTCGGTCGGCACCCCGTCAGGCCGATCCTCACCTGGCTGGAGATGAATATCGGTCGCGGCTTCCTCAACGCCCAGCACGGCGACATGACGGCTATTCCAGGGCGCATAGCTGCGCCCGCCATTGCTCATCCACAGCACGGTCTGCGGCAGCATCAGCGCATCCTTCAGCGCAAAAAACAGAAAGCCATCGGAAGCAGCCAGCGCAGCCGACCAGCCGACGCGACGCCCCGGCTGCTCGGACAGCACCACGATGTCCTCGTGGCCCCGGTGGAACGGATAGCGACCGAGATCCGCCACTGCGCCGTCCTGCTGACGGACGGCGGAGAGATCGGTGAAGAATTGCGGATAGAGCAGGATCGAGCGGCCCCGCGCCGGGTCGGTCTCGGGCGGTGCGGCCATGGTCCTGCCGCCGGACTTCTGCGAAAAGCTCAGCCGCGCTCCGCCCGGCACGCGCACCATGGCATGATGCGCCACCGGCAACCTGCCCGCCCCGCCCTCGAACACATGGGTCTGGTAGACCACCGGCTCGCCGGGCCGCAGGGCAATCGTCTTCTCGAGCCGCGCACCAGACACTTGCTGCTTCAGCCGGTAGCTCGCCACGACGGCGCCGGCCACGACCGCCTGTTCGCCGCCTTCCCAATCGCCATTGGCCGACCAGCCATGAATCGGCACGCCTGGCTCGCTGCGGGCAAAGGGCGCGCAGAAGAAATCGCCGGCCAGCCGCCGCTCCACCGGCGCCACGCTGTCGGGCAGCGTCTCGGCGCTGTCCAGCCATGGCGCGCGATGCAGCGGCCGGACCGTCCGCCCGCCTGAAACGATCGCCAGATCGTCGATCACCCCGCCTTCGCGATTGAAATGCAACGAGATGCCGTCGGCCGAGATCAGATCCATGTGGAATGCCCTATGACCCTGAAACCACACCGAAATCAGAGCCCAGCGCTCAGACCTCGCTGGGGATATTCTCCCGGAACACCGACTGGATGCGGATGGTCGTTGTCGGGATGTTCGGCTCGTTGTGCACGGCCCGCACCAGCCGGTCGATCGCCTCGCGCGCCTCCACCTGGGCGTTCTGGTCGATCGCCGCATCCATCACCCCGCTCAGCAGATATTGCCGGGTCTGGTCGGTCAGGTCGTGACCGATGAAGATCACAGATTTTTCCCGCCCCGTTTCCGTAAGCGCCCGCGCCACACCGTCCTGACCTGCTCCAATGCAATAGATCGCGAGCAAATCATCGTGCTCGTCGAGCAGCGCCCGCACCTCGTCATGCGCCTTGTCGGGATCCTCGTGCACCTCGCGCACGGCGACGACATCAAGCTTCGGAAAACTCTCCGACAGCACGTGACGGAAGCCCATTTCGCGTTCCTCATGGCCGCGATAGGCAAGCGCACCGGCGAGCAGCGCCACCTTGCCGGAAGCGCCCGGCAGGAACCGCCCGATGAGATAGCCGGCAAGGCGACCCGCCGCGCGATTGTCGATGCCGACATAATTCATCCGCCCGACATGGCTGATGTCGGACACCAGCGTCAGAACAGGAACTTCTGATGCAATCAGCCGCCGCACCGCCTCGCGCACCGAAGGACTGTCCAGCCCGATCAGCCCGACACCCTGGCAATTGGCCCTGAGGCCGCCGAGCGCGGCAGCCGTCTGCTCGGGATCGACGCCGGCAACACGATGAATGACGACATCGACATCGCCGCGCAGTTCCGCCCGCCGCTCGATCTGGTTGACCAGATCCGCCATGAAGGCATTGCTGCCGCCAGGCAGCACGAAATCGAGACAGACTGTGCCCGACGACGAAGGCGCCGGTTCGCCGGCCAGGTTGGCGGCGATCGCCAGCACGTGCTTGCGCGTATGATCCTGCACCCCGGCGCGGTTGTTGAGCACCCGATCGACCGTCGCCTTCGAGACGCCGGCCAGCCGCGCGATTTCATCCATTTTCGGTCGCGAACTGGCCAACTGATGTTCCCTCACCGGCATTGCAACAGGCGCAAACTATGGCGGCCATTTCGATGGGTCAACGTCACCTTCATATCAAAATGATGCTTTTTGATGAGGAATGACGATTTGAGAGCGACAGCACGAGAATCCCAACGAAACATGGCCGCAATTGCCTCCACCAAGGCTTGACGCATACTATTTCCAGTCGATAGCATCAAAATGAAACATCATAATGATGCATCAAGTCCAAAGTTCCGCCGAGCTGCCCATGACGCCGACACCGAGAGACTACAGCCTGATCGGGCGCGACGCGGCGCTGGCCGAAGCCAACGGCATCGCCGCCGCCGAATGGTATTCCTGCCCCATCGAGCGCAAGCAGCTGAAGGAGCTGATGAAGCGCAGCGACGGCCCTGCCCTGCGCGACACCGCCATCTGGGTGGCGGCCCTTGTCCTGTCGGCCACTGGCGGCATCTATTTCTGGGGCAGCTGGTGGGCCGTCCCCTTCTTCCTGGTCTACGGCGTGCTTTACGGCTCATCGAGCGACAGCCGCTGGCATGAGGCAGGCCACGGTACGGCGTTCAAGACACGCTGGATGAACGACGTGCTCTATTACGTCGCCAGCTTCATGATCCTGCGCGAGCCGACCGTCTGGCGCTGGAGCCACACCCGCCACCACACCGACACCATCATCGTCGGCCGCGACCCTGAGATCGCCGTGCCCCGTCCGCCTGACGTCGCCGGCCTGCTGCTCAACATCTTTGCCCTGAAGAGCAGCCTTATGACGCTGAAGTCGCTGTTCATCCATGCCGCCGGCCGGCTGAAGCCGGATGAAGCGACCTTCATCCCCGAGATGGAGCGCTGGAAAGTCTATCTGGTGGCGCGCATCTATCTCGCGATCTTTGCCACGGTCATCGTCGCCTGCTTCTGGATAGGCAGCATCCTGCCGGCCATGCTGGTCGGCCTGCCCAGCCTCTACGGCGGCTTCATGACCATCTATTTCGGCCTGACCCAGCATGCCGGCCTCGCCGAGGACGTGCTCGACCACCGCCTCAACACCCGCACCATCTACATGAACCCGCTGTTCCGCTTCCTGTACTGGAACATGAACTACCATGTGGAGCACCACATGTTCCCGATGGTGCCCTATCACGCGTTGCCCCGGCTGCATCAGGCGATCAAGGCCGATTGCCCCGAACCTTATCCAAGCACCATCGCAGCCTACCGCGAGATCATCCCGACCATTTTCAGGCAGGTGCGCGAACCCGCCTACCACGTCATCAGGCGCCTGCCCGACGGCAAGGTGCCCGTGCCCTACAACCATGGCGCCATCATCAATCCGGCCGAATAGGCCTTCGGAGACCCACATGCCGGAACAATGGATCAACGCCTGCGACGCAGACGACATCGACCAGGACGACGTGATCCGCTTCGATCACGATGGCCGCACCTTCGCGCTCTACCGCACCGAGGACGACCGCTTCTTCGCCACCGACGGCCTGTGCACGCATGAAAAGGTGCATCTGTCAGGCGGCCTGGTGATGGGCACCATCATCGAGTGCCCCAAGCACAATGGCCGCTTCGACTTCACCTCGGGCAAGGCCAAAGGCGCTCCGGTCTGCGTCGACCTCGCCACCTACCCGGTCAAGGTCGAGGACGGACGCGTGATGATCATGCTCGCCTGAGCAACTTTCCAAGCCAGCCCGAACGTCAGCCGCGAGATCAAAGATGCAGTCTTCCCAGCCCACCGTCGCCGACCTGCTTGCGCTCAAGAGCAAGCGCCAGCTCACCAAGCTCAGGGTCGAGTCGCTCGACGAGGCCGCGGCCGCCAACGCTGCCGGCATCGACATGCTGTCGGTGCCGCCTGAGGTGCTTGCGCTCGAGGGTTTCCGTGCCGTCTGCCCCAATCCCTTCGTCGTCGGCGGTCTCGAGCCCGGCGCCTACATCACCGAGGACGACTATCTCCGTGTTGCCTTCCGCCTGCTGAAGCTGGGAGCCAATGCCGTCTATTGCGGTGCGAGCCTCGGCATCGTCAGGCGCCTGCGCGACGAAGGCATTCCCGTCGTCGGCCATGTCGGCCTGGTCCCGTCGCGTCGCACCTGGACCGGCGGCTTCAAGGCCGTGGGCAAGACCTACGATAGCGCCATGATGGTCTGGCAGCAGACAAAAGCGCTGGAAGACGCTGGCGCGTTTGCCGCCGAGATCGAGGTCGTGCCGCCGGCCATTGCCGAGGCGATCTCCAAACGCACCAGCCTGCTGATGATCTCGATGGGCGCAGGCGCCGGCTGCGACGCGCAATATCTCTTCGCCACCGACGTGCTCGGTGAGCACAACGGCCACTATCCGCGTCACTCCAAGGTCTATCGCGACTTCCATTCGCAATATCAGCGCCTCCAGCAGGAGCGCATCTCAGCCTTCCGCGAGTATGCCGCCGATGTGGCAAGCGGCGCCTATCCGGCAGCCGGCCATCTTGTCCGCATGGACGCGGCAGAGCAGGATCGCTTCCTGGCGGAGATGGCAAGGACACCGCAGGTCTGATCGGGAAACGGCTTGGGAGAGCCGATACTGGGGAGGGAAAAGAATGGCCAGATGGCGCGTCGCCGGCATCAATTTCGACCACATGCATATGGGTGACCTGTTGCGCGAGGTGCACCAGCACCCCGAAGCCGAGATCGTCGGCATCTACGACAAGGACTTCGCGCGCATGGCAGGCGCGATCGCCAATTTTTCCATCCCGGCCGAGCGCGTCTTCACCGACCTGGACGCCTGCATCGAGGCGACGAAGCCCGACCTGGTCGTCGTCTGCGCGGCGACAGCAGAGCACGCCGACCATGTCGAGCGCGTGGCGCGCCACGGCGTGCATGTCCTGGTCGAAAAGCCCTTTGCCTCCTCGCTTGCCGACGCCGACCGCATGATCGCGGCCATGAAGTCAGCCGGCCGCCAGATGGCGATCAACTGGCCACTCGCCTGGTACCCGAGCCACAACACCGCCAAGCGCCTGATCGACGACGGCGCCATCGGCGATGTCATCGAGGTCCACTACTACGACGGCAACCGCGGCCCGCTCTATCACCTCGCCGACAAGGTCGAGGTGACGCCGGAGGAAGTCGAAGCGGCCAAGCCTTCCTCCTGGTGGTACAAGAAGGCATCGGGCGGCGGCAGCCTGCGCGATTATCTCGGTTATGGCGTCACTCTCGCCACGTGGTTCCGCAATGGCGAGAAGCCGATCGAAGTGACGTCAGTCGTCGACCAGACGCCGGGCATTGAGGTCGACCAGCATTCGATCACCGTCTGCCGCTATGCCAACGGCCTGTCCAAATTCGAAACGCGCTGGGGCACCTTCACCGACCCGTGGACGCTGCAGCCTCAGCCGAAATGCGGCTTCGTCATCCTGGGCACCGATGGCACGATCTCGAGCTACGACTACGAGCCACACGTCACCTTGCAGACCCGTGCCCATCCCGAGGCACACCAGATCCCGGTCGACATTCTGCCCCTCGGCCGCCGCGCGCCGGTCGAATATGTGCTGGATTGCCTCGCAAACAACACGCTCATCACCGGCCCGCTCTCACCTGCGATGTCGCGGGTCGGCCAGCAGATTACTGATAGCGCTGCCCTTGCGGCCGAGCTCAAGCGCACCGTCGAGCTGCTGCCATGAGCGGAACGCCCGGGGAAGACGCCTATGCGCTGAAGTCCGCCGAAACCAGGCTGGTCGAGGCCCCTGATCTCGCCTATCGCCCACCCCGTCCAAAGACCTACGCGCCGCGCATCGCCTTGGTCGGCGCCGGTGGAATTTCGTTCGCCCATCTCGACGCCTACCGCAAGGCAGGCTTCGACGTAGCCGTCATCTGCAACCGCACGCTCTCAAAAGCCGCCGACCGTCGCGACGAATTCTTCCCCGAGGCGTCGATCACCGACGACCTGGCCAACGTGCTTTCCCGCGACGACATCGAGGTGGTCGACATCACCACGCACCCGGCCGAGCGCGAAAACATGATCGAGCGCGCGCTGCGCGCTGGCAAGCATGTCCTGTCGCAAAAGCCCTATGTGCTCGATCTCGACACCGGCGAACGCCTCGCCGATCTCGCCGATCGCCAAGGCGTCAAGCTCGCCATCAACCAGAACGGCCGCTGGGCGCCACATCTCGCCTGGATGCGCGAGGCAGTTCGCACCGGCCTGATCGGCGAGCTCGTCTCCTGCCACGTCTCGATCCACTGGAACCACGGCTGGATCAAGGGCACGCCCTTCGACAAGATCGACGACCTTGTCCTCTACGATTTCGGCGTCCATTGGTTCGACTTCCTAGCGAGCCTGATCGGCAATCGCGCCACCTCGGTCCACGCCACCCGCGCCCGCGCCGCCGGCCAGGAAGCAAGACCTCCCCTGCTCGCCCAGGCACTGGTCGAATTCCCAGGCGGACAAGCATCGCTTGTCTTCGACGGCGCCACTGCTTTCGGCCCGCAGGACCGCACCTACATATCAGGCACGTTAGGCAGCCTCTCGAGCATCGGCCCCGACCTCGGCAGCCAGTCTGTCGAGCTGACAACCGTCGCCGGATCGGCTCGGCCTTCGCTAGAAGGCAGCTGGTTCAACGATGGTTTTGGCGGGACGATGGGGGAGCTTTTGGCTTCGATCGAGGAGGAGCGCGAACCGTTGAACGGCGCGCGGGGCAATTTGCAGAGCCTGGCACTAACCTTTGCGGCGATCGCATCGATGCATCGCAACGCAGCGATGGTGCCTGGCACTGTTCGCAGCCTGACTGAGGCCAGGCGCCCTGCTGCCTGAGGCTGAGCCAATGACAGTTGGCTGAATTGAACCTGTGATCTTGCCCATCAAGCCCGCGCGGTCAGGCGCGGCGGGCGATTGACCCTGTGCACCCGTCGCCTGTCAGCTGAACTGCCGCTCCGGGTTGGCTGAGCGTCTATTTCCGCGCCTGGCAACACAAGACGCCCGCGCCATTTCTGCGCGCGGGCTTGTTCTCCCCTCGATTGCCAAATGACAATAAACTATCATTCTTTACATCGATGATAGAAATATGTCAGATGACGAAAACGAGGAGGGAACGATGACAGGAACCGTGCGCGAGCGATTGACTGCCGCTTTGAAGCAGGGATCGCGCTCGAACCGAACCATCGCCACCTACATGATCACCAACCTCACCGAGCTGCCATTCGAGACAGCTTCGAGCATGGCCGAGAAGGTGGGGGTCAGCGAGCTGACCGTCGGCCGCTTCTGCCGGTCGCTGGGTTATCAGCATTTCAAGGACCTCAAGGCGGATCTGAGAACCAACATCGCCGACACTCCATGGCTGATCGGCGACCGGCTGCGCGAGTTCCAGGCGACGAGCAAGAAGGGCGGCGGCGACCTTGCCAGAAGCCTGGAGCTGGAAATGGCAGCACTGGTGAAGGTCTACGAGCTGGCCGGATCGGCGCATTTCAAGGCAGTCGTCGATCGGCTTACTGCGTGCCAGCGCATCTTCATCATCGGCTTCCAGAGCGAGCGCGGCATCGCCGTCACGATGGCGCACCTGCTGCAATATGTGCGCGACGGCGTGCATCTCATCGATCTTTCCGCCGGCAATTTCTCGGAAGTGCTGCTCGCCGATCCCAGCAAGACGGCGCTCGTGATGTTCGATGCGAGGCGCTATTCCCGCCAGGCCGCCGTTCTGGCGCGCCGCGCGACCGATGCCGGCATGCCGGTCACGCTCATCACCGACCAGTTCTGCGATTGGGCCCATGGCGCCACCTCCGAGGTCTTCGCGCTGCCGTCGGAGATCAACCTGTTCTGGGACACCAACGGGCCGATGCTCTCGCTTGTCCATCTCATATTGAATGGCGTCATCGGCGAACTCGGGGCCGACGTCGAGGCCCGGCTCGACCGCATGTCCGAGCTCTATGGCGAGTTCGTCGGCCATGCCGGCCGACCCGAACGCTGACGCGCTCATTTTCCAGACAACACATAACAGCAAATCAGGGAGGATTTGACATGAACCGACGTGAACTCATTGTTTCGGCATCGCTGCTTTCGCTCGTCGCGGCGACGGGCCTGATGACGTCAGCCCAAGCAAGCGCAACGGAAGCCGTCATCGTTTTGGCCCGGCAGGAACAGGGGGCCGCCAGCTACGATCCGATCCGCGCCGTGACCCTGAACATGGCTGCCGGCCTCATCTACGACCGCCTGATCGAACAGGCCGTCGACCAGTCCTATCACCCCCATCTGGCAGAATCCTGGGAAACCAGCGCCGATGGCATGAGCTGGACCTTCAAGCTCCGCAAGAATGTCAGCTTCACTGACGGCGAGCCGTTCAACGCAGCAACGATCGTCTGGTGGATCCCCAAGTTCAAGGGCACCGAAAACGAATACATGGTCGACGCCATCGACCGCGTCGAGGCCATGGACGAGCACACAGTGCGCTTCGTGCTGAAGCGGCCCGAGCCGAACCTGATCTTCAATCTGGCCATGATGAATATGGGCATCCCCAGTCCGAAGGCGTTCGACGCGGCAGGCACCAACTATGGCGTGATCCAGGCCGTGGGAACCGGGCCTTACAAGCTCGAGAACTTCGTGGTTGGCCAGGAGACCGTACTGGTCAGCAACGAGGACTATGCCTGGGGCAGCCCGCTGTCGGAAAACCAGGGCGCGCCGCATATCAAGCGCCTGACGGTGCGCGAGCTCCCCGACGCATCCACCGCCTTCCTCGAACTCAGGACCGGGGGCGTCGACATGCTGCTAGATCTGCCGACCGACTTCCTGCCGCAGATCCGGTCCGAGGCCGACATCGACATGCGCGACCTGCCCGGCTACGGCATCACTTTCGTCGCGATCAACACCCAGGCCGCGCCGTTCACCGACATCCGCGTGCGGCAGGCGACCGCGCTCGCCATCGACCAGGCCGCGATCCTCAAGAGCGTCTATGGCGGTGTCGGCAAGGAAGCGCACCAGCTGCTGGTCAGCACCTTGCAGGAATCCAAGGTCGATCCGGCCATTGAGATCCGCTCCGATCCTGCCCGGGCCGCAAAGCTGCTCGATGAGGCAGGTTGGGCGCCAGGTGCCGACGGCATCCGCAGCAAGGACGGCAAGCCGCTGCAGGTCAAGCTTTGGGCCAGGGCCGACACCGAGTACCGCCGCACGGCCGAGATCATCCAGGCGCAGCTGAAAGCCATTGGGATCGCCACCGAAATCACAGTCTTCGACGCCGGCACCTATCGCGATCAGTTCCGCAGGCCCGAGCGCGAGCTCGTGCTGCAGCCCTATTCATGGACGAACGCCGATATTCTCGACTGGTTCTTCAGCGCCAAGCGACTGGATTCGTGGAATCTGTCGATGTGGGACGACGCCAAATCCGAAGAGTTGCACGACCTCGCAATGTACAGCTCCAGGACCTGGGACGAGCGCGTGGCGAACTTCCGCAACTACCACGCCCATCTGCTGGCCAATTTCGTCGCCGCCCCGGTGCACGAACCGGCGCAGACGATGGCATTCAACAAGACCCGCCTCGCAGCGCCCCAGTCGTTCCGCGCGCCCTATTCGATCGTCGACATCAAGCCGGCGCAGTAACAGCAAGGCCAGAACCATGGACATGATGAAAGACCCCGACACCACCGCCAAGCTGGACCATTATCTCGAGGCCGAAATCGCAGCGCACGGAATCCCGGGCTTGGGTGTCGCAATCGTGCGCGACGGCGAGATTCTGCATCTCGGGGGTTACGGGCTGGCCAATGTCGAACATGGCGCCAGGGCGACGCCCGACACCATTTTCCACTCCGGCTCGACCGGCAAGATGTTCACAGCAGCCGCCGTACTTCTTCTGGTGCAGGATGGGCTTGTGCAACTCGACCATCCCGTCGATCGCTACCTGACCGAGGTGCCGAAAAGCTGGGCGGGCATGACCATCCGCCACCTGCTGTCGATGACCAGCGGCCTCGGCAACTTCGGCGACGTCTTTGCGCCGTCGCCGATCGAAAACAACGTCGTTCCGGTCAATCTGTGGCAGGACCACAGCGACGCCCAGCTGCTTGCATTGGCCAGCCTGTCGCCGCTGGCCTTCGCACCGGGCGAAAGCTACCTCTATTCCAACATCAGCTACATCGTCGCGTCGCTTGTGGTCCAGCGCGTCGCCGGCAAACCTTATTACGCCTTGCTTCGCGAAAGGCTGTTTGCCCCTGCGTGCATGGCAAGCGCACGCGAAGCCAGCGGTCGCGACATCGTGCCGAACCGGGCCAGCGGATACAGCCTCGATGCTGGCCAGCTGCGCAACAGCCACTGGACAGCACCGACCATGCTGCGCACCGGTGATGGCGGGCTGCATTTTTCGCCGCGCGACATTGCCCACTGGTTCGTCGAGCTGGACCAGGCGCAGGTTTTCCAGCCGGACATGATCGAGCTGATGTTCGAGCCGACGCTGATGTCCGATGGTCGCCTCGCCATCAACGGCTATGGCTTGGGCTGGCAGAACTCTGAGGTTCGAGGTCATCGCAAGATCAGGCACGGCGGCACCTGGGATGGCTTCCGCGCCGAACTCGCCCGCTTCCCGGCCCAGCGGCTTTCGGTGGCAGTGCTGGCCAACATCGATTCCGCCCAGGTCGCCCGCATCGCCCATAAGGTCGCCGGCTTCGTCGATGCAACGGTCGCGCCATATGAGCCCGTCGCCGACATCAATCCCGCGCTCACCAGGCTCGACAGCTCATTGATCAGGGCAATTGCCGCGCGCACCGCACCTGCTGACGCCTTCAGCGAGGAATGCTGGCGGCAATGGTCCGACAAATGGTTCGACCAGGTGATCGCCGAAAGCGAATCCGATCTTGGCGCAGCCCCCATGGAGCTTGTCGAAGACGCCGGGACACGGCGGCGCTATCGCCTCGCGACAGGTCGCTACCACATGCACTGGACAATCGACCGGCAGGGCGATGGCCGCATCGCGGTGATGCGTTTCCATATGGAATAGCCAGCAGATCCAATGCGGATTTCTCGAGGTGGCCGGTCGATGATCGGCCACCTCCTCACATCCGGGATAGGCATGCGCTCATGGCCCGTGGGATCGCGAGCGCGACGGGCCAAGAGGCAACAGGTCTGCCTCCAGGCCCTAGCTGAAACGTCCCAGGGCATAAGGCGCCGGGTCGGTGAAGGTCGGTTCGCCTGTCATCATTTCGGCCAGCAGCCGCCCGGTAACCGGGCCGAGCGTCAGGCCGTGGTGATTGTGACCGAAGGCAAACCACAACCCCTTGTGGCGTAAACCGGGCCCGATCGCCGGACGCATGTCGGGCAGGCACGGCCGTGATCCCATCCAGGGTGTCGGCTCGATACGACGCGTGAGCGGCAATATCTCCCTGGCGCGAGGTTCGGTCATGTCGAGCTGGACCGGGTTCGGCCTGCTGTCGCGCGAGGCGAACTCGACGCCCGTCGTCAGTCTTAGGCCCTGGGCCATCGGCGCGAGCACGAAGCCGCCTTCGACATCGACGACCGGGTGATTGAGCGAGGCGTTCGCGTCGGCTTCGAAATGGACGTGATAGCCACGCTTCATCGCAAGCGGAACGTTGTAACCAAACGAGCTTAAGATGGTGCCGGACCACGGTCCCAGGGCCACCACCACTTCCGATGCGTACACAGGCCCGTTGTCGGTCGCCACACTCCACTGGCCATCGTCCTGCCTGAGGCCACGCGCGTCGCCGCGCAGGAGCAGCCCGCCGCGATCCACAAAATGGCTTGCATAGGCTTTTACCAGTGCCCCTGGATCGGCCACCGTGGCCGGGTCGAGCCAATGCACCCCACCCACCAGCGTATCGGACAGATGCGGTTCGCGCTGTTGCAGTGCCTTCTGGTCGAGCACCTCATAGCTCAGGCCGAAAGGGTGAAGGGCTGCGGCATCCACGCAACCGCGCTCGAATGCCCGCGCGCTTCTATAGCCCTCAATCCAGCCGGTCTTGCGCAGTTGCGGCAGCACGCCCGCCTCCGCCATCAGCGCTTCGTGCTCGCTGACCGAGTTCTCGATCAGCGGCCGCATGTCCGCTGCGGCACGCGCAAGCCGTTTCGGCGCCGACTCCCGCCAGAAGCGCCAGAGCCATGGCGCCAGCTGAGGCATATGAAGCCAGTCGAAATGCACGTCCGCCGAACGGTTCAGCGCGTAGGTCAGCAGCTTCGCGAACTCGCGCGGCGCTCCATAAGGCACGACGCTCGAGCGTTCGATCAGACCGGCATTGCCATAACTCGTCTCCTCCCCGGGATCACGCCGATCGACGAGGACGACCGAACGGCCGCGCCGCTGCAGATGCAGCGCGACCGATACGCCGATGATGCCGGCACCGAGAACGACAACGTCGGCTCGCTGGATATGTGGCTCGGTCATCGGCTTCCTTGATGTCATTGCCATGCGCTCAGAGTGTCATGTCGCGGTCGAGCGGGAAGATCGGGCGTGCAACGTTGCGATACGGCATCCTGGAATAGTCCATGGTGCAGAGCGCGCCACTGTCGCAGACGATGACCTTGCCGGCGATGGGTTCGAAAGCGGCGCGGAAATGCTGCATCGACTTGAGCCCGACGACGCGATAGTGCGCCGGATCAATGCCGAAGGCCCGGAACTGCTGGAGATCGCGCATCTGCGACGGCTCGGTGACGACGAGCACGGCGATGCCGTCTATCTGCACGACGGCCGTCGGGCCAAACGAAAACTCCAACCCACCCAGCTGCTCGCCATCGCCGATGAGCTTGCCGTCGCTGATGACCAGCAGCTTGCCTGTCACCTCGAGCGGATCGCCGCCGAAGCGCGGATCGGTCTTGCCGCCGAGCCTGAGCTTGACGGTGTCACCGACGGTGGCGCGGTGAAGCTGGTTGGCCGTCTCCGGATCGACGATCGGACCGAAGCAGGCATCGCTGATCCCCACGTCCAGCAGGGCTCCGAGCAACGCCGTCGCGTCTCCATAGCCGCCGGCGCCGGGATTGTCGGCATAGTCGGCAATGATCAACGGCCGGTCGCCGCGATAGTCATGCGCGATTTCAGCCGCCTGCATCACCGTATGGAAAGTGTTCAGCACGTTGAAACGGTTGTCCCAGATCTCGTCGGCGATGCTTTCCGCAAAGGCCTGATGCCGCGCCGGGTCGCCGTCATAGGTGACGAGCACCGTCGGGCCAACTTCAGGAATGTCGGCGTTGGGAAAGGCGCCGTTGATGCTGACCGCCAGCGCACCAGCAGTCTCTTCATAGGCACGCGCCCGCGCGATCCACTCGACCATCGGGCCGATGTCGGTGCGCCCCGCATTGGCCTCTTCCAGCATCGGCCGACGCGCCAGAAGCGTTCTGGGACGGATTTCGCCGACCATCGTCTGCTGCAGGAGCTCGCCCGCGTGGTGCGCGATCTCGCGCATGTCGATATGCGGATAGGTCTTGAACGAGATCAGGATATCGGCGAGTTCGCACATCTTGGCCGTCACATTGGCATGCGGATCAAGCGTGACGGCGATCGGCAACTCCGGCCCGACCACGGCGCGCAGCCGCTCCAGCAGCTCGCCTTCGCCATCGGGCGAGAAGTCGGTGACCATCGCGCCGTGCAGGCCGAGCAGGATACCGTCGATCTGGCCCTTGTTGTTGGCCGCCGCCTTGACAATGGCGCCGCCGATGCGGTCGAACGCATCGCGCGTCACCGGCCCCGCCGGTTCGGCCGCGGTGCTCAGCACATGCTCGATGGCCCAGCCATATTTGCGTCCGATGTCGAGGAAGCCGGCGATCTCGGTGTTCGCTTCGCCGCGCGCGCGAATGGCGTCGTCGCCGAACAACACGCCTTCGACGGTGAACGCGTCATAGTCGGTCTTGCGGACGCTGAACGTGTTGGTCTCATGCGCGAATTCGGCAGTCAGAACACGAAAGGTCATTGTCGGTCTCCATGGGGTCGTTCAGGCGTTTCGGATAGATCGGGCGCACGTCGCCGTGGCGTCCCTCGCCGAGGGACACGCAGCACCTGACCAGGCTGAGCAGTTGGTTGACGTACTGGAACAGAGGCCGCTCCAGGTCAGTTACGGTTACTCCATGTGGAAGCGCATATCGCTCACCCGGCCCTCGGTGTCGCGGCTGATCGTCCAATGCAGATGGTAACCGCCCATCTCCAGCCGGTAGCGCCTGCCGCCGTCGCCTTCCTGATCGGTCAGCTCGAGCGGCACGCCGGCCACCGCCACACCGCTTGCGGCGATCTGCTCGAACCAGCCATTGCTCCAAAGGCGCCAGGCTTCATCCGCAAAGCCTTCGCGCGGCGCGCGGCGATCGACGATGGCCTGCAGCAACTCGTGGTCGCGTCTGGTCACAGCTTCGTTGCCGTCCGCAATCGGCTCATACGGCGCCAGCGCCGGATCGACGATCCCGGCGATCTTCTGGCCGATCCGGGCGACCTGGGCCTCATCCGTGTTGGCGAGCACGCAGACCGACAGCTTGCGCTCAGGAAAACGCGCGATCTCGGCGCGGAACCCGTCCCAGGTCCCGCCATGGCGGATCTTGCGATGGCCGCGGATCGCGGAATTCTGCCAGCCCAAGGCATAGTTGTTGAACGACGGCTGGCCGTTCTTCATCAGCACCGGCTCGGACATCAGCGCGACACTATCGGGATACAGCACCGTCGGGCTGTCCAGCTCTAGCAACCAATGGGCAATGTCGCGCGGCGAGAAATAGAGCCCGCCGTCGCCGGTGCGCTGCAGCGTAGGCGCGGCCCAGTAGCGGTTCTCCAAACTGCCGTCGCGTATGCAGTGGCCGGCAGCACGGTTCGGCACGATGTCGAACCACGACGCCTCGCGCGCTGTCGCCATACCGATCGGCTCGAACAGCCGTTCGCGAAGCAGCTCGTAATAAGGTTTGCCCGCGATGCGCGCGACGACGAGCCCGACCAGGATGTAACCGGTATTGCTGTACCGATAGCCCTCGCCCGGCCGGAACATGAACGGCGAACGGCGCGCCAGGTCGATCAGCTGCTCATCGCTGTGGTCCTGCCACAAATTGAGCGGCACGGCACCGCCCTCCCCGCCAACCCCGGATGCAAAGACGATGTCGAAATTGCCGAAGCCGGCCATCATCGACAACAGATTACGGATAGTGATGCCAGCCCAGCTCTCCGGCCCCTCGGGAATGTAGCGGTTCAGCGGGTCGTCGAGCTTGATGCGTCCGTCCTGCAGCAGGAACATCACCGACGCCGAGGTAAACATCTTGCCGGTCGAGCCGGAGTGGAAAACGGTATCAGGTGTCACCGGCACCCGGTTCTCGACATTGGCAAGGCCATAGCCAGCAAGGTGGACGATCTCGCCCTCGCGAACGACAGCAACGCCAAGGCCCGGAACCTGGCTGCTCTCCACCTCTGCCTGGAGATACCGGTCGAGTTCTTCAGTCAGGTCCATGTCGATTTCCCTGGTTTTCAAGTCCATCACCTCAGCTCCTCACGCCACCGACCTGCGTTCTGCGCCCTCATCGAGCTCAGGCGCGAGCGGATGATGGCAGGCGACCTGCTGGCCATTGCCCTGCATCGCCAGCGGCGGCAGGACGCGCCGGCACAGCTCGGAAACTCGCGGGCAACGGTTGGCGAAGGCGCAGCCGGACGGCAGGTCGTAGCCGCTCGGGACCTCGCCAGAGAGGCGGGTGATGGTGCGGCGCTGGCGCGGATCGGGCTCGAACGTGCTGTCGAGCAGCGCTCGCGTATAGGGATGGCTGGGCTCGGCATCGCTTGGCATGACCTCGACGACGCGGCCGAGATACATGACAAGCACCTGGTCACAGAAATAGCGAACCAGTCCGAGATCGTGCGAGATGAAGAGATATGTCAGCCCAAGCTCTCGCCGCAGCCGCTCCAGCAGTGAAACGATCTGCGCCTGCACCGAAACATCGAGCGACGCAGTCGGCTCGTCGAGCACCACCAGCGACGGATTGAGCGCTAGCGCCCGCGCGATGCCGACGCGCTGTTTCTGGCCGCCAGACAATTGATGCGGATAGCTCCCGGCGAGCGAGGTGTTCAGCCCGACCATGTCGAGCAGCGATGCCACTGTCTCGTCGGCCGCCTGGAGCTTCACCCCCTGCACCTTGAACGGCTCGAGCAACGCGTCCCGGACCGAATAACGCGGGTCGATTGCCGAATATGGGTCCTGGAAGACCAGCTGCATGCGCTGTCGCAGGCGGCGCAAGTCGCCGCGCGACAGTGCGCCCATGTCCACGCCGTCGAACGTGACCTGTCCTTCGCTGGCGTTGATCAGGCGCAGCACAAGCCGCGCCAACGTGGACTTGCCGCATCCGGACTCACCGACGACACCGAGGATCTGGCCGCGTTTCAGGCTGAACGAGACATCGCTGACGGCGTGGAACACCTTACGTTTGCGAAACAGCCCGCCATCGGCAAAACGGCGGCTGAGACCAGTGACGGTAAGAAGATCGCTCATGCTGCCTCCGCCAGATGGCAGGCCACGCCGTTGCCGCTTGACGCGACCTGAAGCTCCGGCGCCTGCACGCGGCAACGGTCCATGGCGTGGGCGCAGCGCGGGTTGAACCGGCAGCCTGGCGGCTGCGTCATCGCGGTCGGAACAAAGCCGGGGATGGCATTCATCGTACCGGGTGCCATGTCGCGGCGCGGAATGCAGCGGATCAGCGCCTGCGTGTAGGGATGGCGGGGATGCTCGAACAGCGCATCGACCTCCGACAACTCGACCACGCGCCCGCAATACATGACCGCGACGCGATCGCAGGCTTGGGCGACGACACCCATGTCATGGGTGATCAGGATCAGACCAAGCCCTCGCTGCCGCACGAGGTCAACGAGGATCTGCACGATCTGAGCCTGGACAGTGACGTCGAGCGCGGTGGTCGGTTCGTCGGCGATCAGCAGCTCAGGATCTCCGGCCAGTGCCATGGCAATGACGATGCGCTGCTTCATGCCGCCGGAAAGCTGGTGCGGAAAGAGCTCATAGACCGATGTCGGATCCGGGATCCTGAGGTCGGCCATCAGTTCGAGGCTCCGGGTCCGCGCCGCACTGCGGTCGAGGCCGAGATGCAGTCGAGCCGCCTGGTCGATCTGGGGTCCGATCCGCATCAGGGCATCGAGCGAGGTCATCGGGTTTTGCGTAATGAGCGCTATGCGCCCGCCGCGCAGCCGGCGCAGTTGCCGTTCGGGCAGGCCGACCAGCTCGGTGCCGTCGAAACGGATCGTGCCCGCGGCGACCTGGCCGCCGATGCGTGGCAGCAGTCCCATGATCGCGGTTGCGGTCAAAGACTTGCCCGAGCCGGATTCGCCGACAATGCCCAATATCTCGCCGCGATCGACCTTCAACGAGACCTCGTCGACCGGCGAAAACGCGCCGAACCTGATCTTCAGTCTGTCCAGATCCAGCAGCATCTTACGCCTCCCTCAACTTGGTGCGGACGTCGAGCGCTGCGATCACCGCGTCGCCGAACAGATTGAGAAAGACCACCGTCAGCGCCACTGCGAGCCCCGGCAGCAGGATCACCCATGGCGCAATGAACAGCTGGGCCGTGCCGGAACTCATCATCGCGCCCCAACTCGGCGTCGGCGGCTGCGCGCCCAGGCCGAAGAAGCCGAGCGTCGCCTCCAGGATGATGGCATCGCCCGTCGCCAGCATCGCCGCCACCAGCACCGGCGCCAGCGCATTGGGCAGAAGATGCGAAAACAGGATGTGGGTATGGCCAGCGCCGAGGCTGACCGTTGCCTCGACATAGGTTTCGTTCTTGAGCGACATGATCTGGGTGCGCGTCAGCCGCGTGAACTGGGCGAGATAAGCGATGGCGATAGCGATGACCACGCCTTCCAGGCCGGGTCCGATGATGGCGACCAGCATCAGCGCGATCAGGATTTCGGGGAATGACCAGGTCAGATCGACCACAGTCATGACCATGCGGTCGAACGCACCGCCGAAGTAGCCGCAGGTTGCCCCCAGCACCAGACCGAGCAGCACGGAGATGCCGATCGCGGTGATGCTGACCGAAAGCGAGGTGCGAGCGCCTGTGATCATGCGCGACAGCACATCGCGACCGAACTCGTCGGTGCCCAACAGATGCGTCATCGACGGGGCCTGGTTCATGATCCCCAGGTCCTGCTGGTCATAAGGGTAAGGCGCCAGCCACGGAGCAAACAAGGCGCCGATGACCAGAAGCAGCAGGAACGCACCGGAGATACCGCCCTTGAAGGTGGAGATTGCCTTGAGAAGGGCCCGAATACGAGAGCTTGTCATGACCGTGCCTCACGCTGGCGGGGATCCATCGCCGCCTGGACGATGTCGCCGATCAGGGCGCCAATGATGACGGCCATGGCCAGCATCAGCAGGCAACCCTGAACCAGGGGATAGTCGCGCTGGTTCAGCGCCCGGATCAAAAGCGCACCGAGACCTGGTCGCGCAAAGACGTATTCGATGGTCACCGCGCCGCCGAGCACCCAGCCGATGCGCAGACTGAGGATCGTCACGACAGGAACCATGGCGTGGCGCAGGACATGGCGCAGCTGGATGATGAACGGCGGCAGCCCCTTGGCGTGCAGCAGCATGACGAAATCCTGCCGCGCCGTCTCGATCATGGCGATCCGCGTCACCCGCGCCACAAGTGCTATGCCCCCCAGCCCTGCGGCAATGACCGGCAGGATGAGAGAGTTCCATCCGCGTGCACCCGAAACCGGGACCCAGCCGAGCCAGACGGCAAAGACCAGGATCAAAAGCAGACCGAGCCAGAAGCTCGGCACCGTCGAGCCGAGCAGGATGAAGCCGGTGATGGCATCGTCGATGCGGGTGCCCTGATAGCTCGCCGCGATCACCCCGGCAGCGATGCCGGTCAGCGTCGAAAACAGCAGCGCCGCACCGCCCAGCTGGAGACTGTAGGGCAGGTTGTAGGCGATCAGCGCACTGACCGGGCGCCCCTGGATGATCGAGGTGCCGAGGTCGCCGGTCAGGAGCCGCCCCATCCAGGTCAGGTACTGCTCGACCAGGCTGCGGTCGAGGCCGTACTTCGCGGCGATCTGGAGGCGTTGCTCAGGCGATGAGCCGGCCCGCATCAGGTTGTCGATGGGGTCGCCCGGCACGAGGTGGATGATGAAGAACACCACCAGCGAGACGACAAAGAATACGGGCAGCAGCAAAAGCAGCCGCCTCAATGTAAAGCCGATCATTTCGTTATGCCTGGCTGCCTAGTCCACTACCTTGATGTCGACGACTGTCGCCTGCACCAATTGTGTGCCGCGCAGCTTTTCCGGCACGTCGAGCAGCGTCTTGTTGAAGGCGTAGTTCTGTACCGGCTCATGGATCGGCGCGAACAGGAAGTTGGCGATCAGGTTCTCCTGGTACTTCCTGAAATTCACGACGCGCTCTTCGGGCGTCTTCGACTGCGTCATCGCGATGTCGCGCAGCGACTGTGACTTCTCGTCCTGCCAAGCGGTGGAATTCGGATAGGGAATGTTGGTCGTGCTGAAGAACCAGTCGAGAATGTCGGCGTTGTTCCAGTCATAGTGGCGCACGGCGAGCTGGTGCTCGCCTTTCTTGAGCTGGTCGACAACGGATGTGTTGTCGAAGATGACGATCTCGACATCCATGCCGATCGCCTTGAGCTGTGCCTGGACGACTTCGGCGGTGCGCTTGAACGAGGTCTCCGACTGTGCCGTCAACTTGATCTTCAGCGGCTTGCCGTCCTTGGTCCTGACACCGTCGCTGCCGCGCTGCCATCCAGCCTTGTCGAGAATCTCGTTGGCCTTGCCCAGGTCATGGTGGATTTCCAGCGCCGGGTCGATCTTCGATTCCGCCAGCGAACTGATCAGGAACTGGTGCGATTCCAGACCGACACCATTAAAGACGCTCTTGTGGATGGCGGCCTGGTCGACGGCCAGCGCGGTTGCCTGGCGCACGGCAAGGTCGTCGAACGGCTCCTTGCGGGTGTTGAAGCCGAGATAGGTCACGCCCATACCGGGCAGGCTGCGGAAGCTGATGTTGTCGTCCGCTTCCAGTTGCGGCAGGAACTGGCTGGGCACGCCCAGCAGCATGCCGACGCCGCCGGTCTTGAGCTCGAGGAAGGCGGTCGACGCGTCGGGAATTTCGCGCATCGTCAACCGCTTGATGTGGGGCGCGCCCTTGTTCTCCGAGAGGTCGCTGCCCCAAGTGTACTCCTCATTGGCGACCAGCACAGCTTCCTGGCCGACGGCAAAGCTCTCGAGTTTGTAGGGACCGGTACCGACGGCCTCCGTCACGCCATAGCTGTCACCCGCCGCATCGTAGGCCTTCGGCGAAGGTATCCCCATGAAAGCGGATGCCAGATTGAAGATCAGGTTCGGATCCGCCCGCTTCATCACAAACTTGAACGTCTGGTCGTCGACCGCATCGACACGATCGATGGCGTCGACCAGGTACTCGTTGGGCGTACCTTTGAACTTGGGTATCCACCACGCTATGGTTGCCGAGTTGAACGGTTCACCATCATGGAAGCGAACACCTTGCCGAAGCTTGAAGATCCAGCTCATGCCATCAGCGCTGGTTTCCCAGGATTCTGCGAGGTGGGGATGATAGGACTGGTCGACATCCTGTTCGATAAGCCGGTCATAGATCAGCGTCGCCACGGTGCTCAGCAAGGTAGCCCGGATCGGATCCTGGGACGCCGCGCCGACCTCGGCACTGGCAAGCACGAACACCGCCTCGCTCTCCGAAGCCCTCGCTGAATGCCGTGCATCCAGGCCCAGCCCAGCTGCCAGCGTAACAGCCGATACCGATGCAAGAAACTTACGTCGATTCATGTCCACCCTCCCTTTGGTAAATTGACAAAGCTCCGCCTTGCCGCTTGGAGGCAGCATTTTGGATGTAACGGCCAAGAAATCACGAGCCCGCAATGACAGATGAGCTGTCACTCCAGGGCATACTTCCTCCCGATTGCTGCAACGATCCGACTGGTGTCGGAAAAATCGCAGCGATCCTCTTCCTCGTTCCTCTACGAGACAGAGGCAAGCTATTTTGAAAAAAAACAAACGTCAATCACATCTGTGATAGAATTCTTACAAGACACCCCCATTAGCCACGGAGATCAGCATGACAGAATCGGTCCGCCGGCGGCTTGCCGACAGCCTCGCCAACGCCACCAACGCCGAGAAGGCGCTGGCCAGTTACATGCTGGCCAATCTGAGCGGGCTGCCGTTCGAGACGTCAGCCACGCTGGCCAGCAAGGTCGGTGTCAGCGAGCCGACGGTCGGGCGTTTCTGCCGGGCACTGGGCTATGCTCGTTTCAAGGACCTCAAGACGGACCTCAGGGACAATATCGGCACCCAGCCCTGGCTCGCCGGCGACAGGCTGAAGGAATTCCGCGACAGCAGCCGCGAAGGTGATGCGCTGGCACGCAGCCTGGAACTGGAGATCGCCGGTCTGCTGAGGATCTACGAGATCGCGCGCACCAAGGAATGGCACCGCGCGGTCAAGCGCCTAGCAACTGTGCCTCAGGTGTTTGTCGCCGGCTTCCAGACAGAACGCGGCATCGCTCAGTATTTCGCCAACCAGCTGCAATATCTGCGGCCCGGCATCCAACTCGCCGACATCGCAGGCGGCAACTTCAGTGAGATTCTGCTGAGCCCGCCGAAATCCACCTGCCTTGTGATATTCGAGGCGCGCCGCTATTCGCGTCTGAACCTGATCCTGGCGCAGGAAGCCAAGAAGGCGAAGATCCCGATCACGCTTGTCACCGACGCCTTCTGCGACTGGGGCCGTGACCTCGTCGACGAAATGTTCGTCGTGCCGACCGAGTTCGGCATGTTCTGGGAATCGACTGCCCAGATGGCCAGCCTCGGCAACCTGCTGATCAACGGCGTGTTCAATGAACTCGGTGTCACGATCGAAGACCGGATGAACAGGGTTTCAGAACTCCACGGCAAGATCACCGGCTACGTCGGCGACTGAACAGACGCAACGGAGCCCCCTAACCACGCTGCCCGATCTTGGTAGCGGCGTTGATACGATCGAGGCCCCCGCGATAGTCGCGAAGCGGTGAGGATGCGTCCACTGGAGCAGATCGCGCGGAGCTCGATCCGGCAGTGCAGTCGACGCGCCTGAATAGCGGCTGAGGCTCTGGAACATGATGCCAGCCAGCCAATCGTAACGGGCTCCATATTGGGTGCGGTTTCAGCAACAGTGCGCCCAATTGGCCGCCAGAGCGCCAGCGAGCTGATCTCTGGCAGACACGTGAACCTGACGATCCACGCTCATCACAAGCCCAGCCAGGTAAGCAACGCCAGACAACCAGTCGCCTCTGTCAGGGGCTGGTCTTAGGGGCCGCAGTCCCCTACCCCCTTAGCGTCGGCCGCCGCAGCTGCTCCAAGCCGTGGGCGACCATATGTTTTTCTTGGTGTTGTGGTTTTTTTGTTGTGCGGTGTTTTGCTGTCGTGTCTGGCTGGTGTGTGATGTGATCTTGGCGTTGATTTTGTCGTGGCG